>JAUNFY010000086.1 GCA_030524805.1 Bacteroidales bacterium
CTTCCGCTAATCTGTTCCAAGTCCCTTGCCATACGAAAAAAACCGAAACCAAGTTTCACATCACGGTTTAATTCCACAAGTATGTCAATGTCACTTTCAGAAGATTCCTCATTTCTGGAAAATGAGCCAAATATCCAAGCCTTATTGACCGGAGCCGACTTCAGATAGTTTTTGAGTTTTTCGATCAAATTTAAATCCATATCGCAAATTTAATGATTTATATGCTACTAACCAAATTTTGATGCGACAAGTTTTGCTATTGCTCACGTTTTATGAAAGCGACCACAGGTTAGCGGCAGATTGCAATCATTCGCCGTAGCGCTGCTTCAGGAGGTCGTAGGCGGTTCCGGAGCCGAGCATGCTCATGATGCCGTGGATCTGGTCGACGTAATGACGGTTGAAATTGCTGAGGGAGTCGGCGAGGGAGTTGGCATAGACAGTGTCGCCTTGCTCGCGCAGATAGTTGATGTGCTGCGTCTGATTCCAGTGCACTCTGTCGCGGTTTTCCTTCAGTTCCTTCCACATCTGCAAGGCATCGTTCTGCCTTGTGCCCTTTCCGCTCGATACACTGTCGATGACCACTGCGATCTCGCCGGGTTCGGTAATGATGAGCAGGTCTTGAGTGCCGAAACGCACCTTGCGGTGCATTGTCACCCTTGCAAGGAACTCACCCTTACGGCCGCGAAACTCAAATTTGCCGTTTTTCACCACAGTAGAGTCAACGCCAATGCTGTCTTCTATATTATTCGAGCCGTATGGCACTAAAAACACATACTGTCCTTCGAGGCGCTCCTGCGATGTAGAACCTTTCACCACATATTCCTCTCCGCTTCCGGAGCAGGACACAACACCGGCAGCAATGATGCCGGCTATCAAATATAAAATCTTTCTCATAATTTCAAACAAGGGATGCGTATTAATAAAACACGCATCCCTCTTATTTATTGTAAACCGGTTACTTTATTTGCAAAGCGGTTAATTTATTTACCAAACGACCACCAGGTGCATTCACCCCAGCCACCTGTGTCGGGTTTAGCATAGATCAGTATCATGGCGTCAGTGCCGAGATAACCGATTTCGAACTGGGTCGGCTGCATACCTTCCGTATTGATTGCAAACGGCCAAAGGATTGAGCCTTCGGAAGTGGTGAGTGTACCGATGCTGAACTTGTCGGGATCCGGGGTCATGTCGGTAGAGAATGCCCCCTGACGGATCTGGTTGCCATTCTGGTCAAACACAGTGATTGTTTCCTCATCCTCGTTGAAGACCATCTTGGAGGCATTGTAAGTGTCGCCTACAAAGTCATCATACAAGCCGCCTGCATGCTGTTTCTGACCGCTGAACTTGTCGCCGCAAGCACCGTCTTCAGTTCCGCAGCCCCACCAAGCGCCGTTGATAGCGCCTGTGCCATTCTGTGAGCCGGCGAGGTAACCACCGTTGCCCCAGACTGCGCCTCCGTTGACTTCAGTGGCTTTCCAATGCCATTCCTGAGAAGCCATCACGCCGTTGGCGTCATCATCGCTCATGAACGACCACCATGTGCATTCGCCCCAGCCTTGGGTGCCTGCAGGAGCATAGATAAGCACCATGCGTGTGAGATCAAGATAACCGATCTCAAATGCTGTAGGCTGCATACCACCTGTATTGATTGCGAACGGCCAAAGGATAGCACCTTCCGAAGTAGTGAGAGTGCCACGGCTGAATTGTGCCTCATTAGTGACCTCATTGTTGTTGTAGTCGGTGATAGCGAAAGAACCTACATTGACAGGATTGCCATTATTATCGTAGGCAGTTAGCGACATATCTTCATTGAATTCCATGTAGGAAGCCGCATAGCATTCGCCGGCAATTTCATCATATCGGCCGCCGGCATGCTGTTTCTGTCCGCTGAATTTATCGGGGCAGTCGCCGTCTTCAACACCGCAACCCCACCAAGCACCGTTGATGTCGAGGCCGCCGCTCTGTTCGCCTGCGAGATAACCACCATTGCCCCAAACGGCACCGCCGTTGGCGTTGGTAGGCATCCATTTCCATTTCTTGATACCCTTGTTGGATACGAGCACCTTCACAGCAGGGTCGAGTTCCTGAGCCACCTTGAGAGTGAACTGCTTTTCAGCCACCACTGTAGTGCCGTCTTCGTTGAGATATTCGAAGTAAATGGTCTGCACAGGTTCGCTGCCACGCGAGGGCATATAATAGATCATCGCACCCGAGCGACCGTAGGAAAGGGTTTTCTTGTCGCCGTTCTTCAGATAGTAGACGTTTACAGCCGGAACATTGGGAATGTTGAACTGGATGTAGTTGCCATCTTCGGAAGCGACATACGACTCGGAGCCGTCGTCGTTGATCACTTTGTCAAACTGAGCGAAAGTGGCTCCATTGAGAAGTGATTCGGAGGTCTGAGTGTCAGCCACGAAATCGCCTTCAGCCTTCAGCGGGTCGCACGAGGTGAAGAGCAGACCGGCCATGGCCAATATCAATAATTGTTTTTTCATTGTCTGTACTTATTGTTAAGTTTTTCAGTTTAAGGTCCGGCCCTCCGGCAAGGTCTGTCGGAGCGACCAAACCTTAAACTCCAAACGTCATGTCGTTGAAATTAATAAATAGGAGTGCTTGCCATGTTCCAGGAACTGTACTCTGCACTTGTCCATCCGGCATTCTGCTTCAGCACCTCGGGATTGTCGATGATGTTGATCTGCGAGGGAGGAATGGGGAGGAAGCCATCGGTCTGCGCATAGCGCTGAGCCCACGATGTGGAAGCGTGGTGCATGGTGGTCCATCTTCCTGTGTAGTTCACTTTCGAACCGTTCTGCTTTTCGAGCGCCACGGCAGCGATGCAGTTTTCACCACCATTCTTGCCCGACCAGCGGCGCAGGTCGTTGAAGCGGATACCTTCGCCATAGAATTCCCAGCGGCGTTCGTTCTGGATGTTCTCCCAGCTGTAGCCTGTCTTAGCCACACGCGCTCTTTCCTGAACACGGTTCATCATGTCGGGAGTGCCGGTGAGCTCTGAGTGCATCAGCAGCACGTCGGAGAAGCGCATGAGGATGATATCATTGAAGTGGTCGCCCTGGAATGAGTTGCCGTTGGTGTTGGTAGCTGTGGAGTTCTGTACGCGATATACGCCCCACCAAGTGTATGATAAGGTATGGTCGTCCCAAGAAGAATCCTTGCAAGTGGTGGAAATCCATTTCTTATTGTACATACCGGTCTCTTCCGAACAGCTTGAAGTGTAGGCGAATTTCTCGAGTTCAGCCTCGCAGTCGAGCACAGTGGCTTTCTTACGCGGGTCGGATCCGGGCCAAGCATTCACTGAGTTCATGTTGAAGATGCCCTGTCCCCAGCCCTGTCCGAAGGGAAGGGTTTCGGGGCCACCGTTTTCAAGATTGTTGGCATCGGCGTCGCAACGCAGACCGTTGTAGAGCGAAGTCATGTTGGTGAAGCCCATCGCGATGGTACCGTTCCAAGTAGCGATATTGGAGAACTGCACCTGGAAAAGCTGCTCCTTATTGCCGTTGCCGGCCCAGAACTGACCTGCAGTGGCGAGATCCTTTGTGTACTCATAGTCGGGAGCGGTGAGTTCATTGGTGTATTGCCAGAGCAGACGATAGTCGGAAATCAGTTCAGCACCGGAATTGTTGATGCAGTCGAGCAGATAGTTAACCACCATGTCTTTAGTGAGAGCACCTTCCACGCCTTCCTGAGCGGGAAGTTCCACGGGAGCGAGGTTGGCGGAAGCAAGTTCACCGGCATTCTTGTAGAAGCCCTGATAGAACATATAAGCGCGGGCAAGGAAACCTTCGGCTGTGCCCTTCATGGCATGACCGTCGCCCCAAGTGGTGGCGCCGTGAGTCATCAGGTTGGATGCGGTCACGAAGTCGGCGAGGATATGGGGGAAGATCACGTCTTCAGCACTCTGCTGAGGGCAGGGATCGGGAGCGGCAGCATCCCAATAGGCCGGGATATCGCCCCAGAACTGAGTGCCCCAGAGGTAGAAGAGACCTCTCATGAAGTATGCTTCGCCAAGAAGCTGGTTGCGCACCGTCATATTACCTTCCCAGTTGAAGGCATCGACAGAGTGGATGATTGCGTTTGCGCGGCCGATACCTGCATAGGTGGAGTGCCAGGCAGTTTCGTAGAGAGCGTCCTTATTGCTCATCAGGTGACCGATGGCGTGAGCCTCGATGTCGCCTGTGCCACCGCCGCCGTTGGCATCATCCGACATAATGTCCCATACAAACCAGGGAGTCTGGAGCGGGTCGTTGCAGTATTGATTCATCACCCCGTAGAGTGCGGACAACTCTTTATTGAGGTCGGCAGCCGCAGCCGGATAGTTGCCGGTGTTGGCTTCCGTATAGTTAGTCGAGTCAAGGAAGTCCTCGCAAGAGGTGAGCGAGAGCATTCCCATCGTCGCTGCAGCTATCAAAAGATGTTTTTTCATGTTATATATAGTTTCTCTTGATTTAAAATAGATTAGTATTTGAGAGTGACACCTACGATGAAAGTGCGTGCGGAAGGATAGAGACCTACGTCGATGCCGCGCTGCCATCCGTTGTCAGTACCACCGTTGGAGCCGATTTCGGGGTCAACACCTGAATATTTTGTGATGGTGCAGATGTTCTGAGCCTGAGCGTAAAGACGGATCTGAGAGAACGGGCTCTTGAAGAGGCGGGTGAAATCGTAGCCTACAGTGATGTTCTGAAGCTTGAAGTAGTCGGCGTTCTGCATGTAGTAGGTAGATACCCACTGGTTGTTTTCGCTGCCGACCACCAGACGGGGCACTGTGTTGCTTGTGCCTTCGCCATGCCAACGGTCGAGGATGTCGGAAGTGTAGTTGACAAACTGGTTGGCGAGAAGAGCCGTGCGGTAGCACTGCATGGCCTGCATGCCGAAGGCACCTGAGCCTGCGAGGCTGAAGTCGAATCCCTTCCAGTTGAAGCCGAGGTTGATACCGAGTGTCCAGTCGGGGTTGGGGTCGCCGATCTCGTGGCGGTCGCCGTCGAGAGTGATTACGCCGTCGCCGTCATAGTCGTCCCAGATGAAGTCGCCGGGCTGAGCGGTGGGAAGTACAGCCTGTCCTGCCGCGCGGGCATCTTCGATCTGCTGATAGTTCTGCCAGATACCGCTGTGGCTCATGCCGCTGAAGTAACCGATGGGGTGACCAACCTCAACCAACGAAACGTAAGATGAGTTCTGGAAAAGAGTGTTGCTGATGTTGTCGCCGATCTTGCCGGATGCAGTAGCAAGGCGAGTCACGCGGTTGCGGTTGTAGGCAGCGTTGACATTCACGAAGTAGTTGAATTCGCCGCCGATGTTGTCGTTCCAGGAAAGAGCGAGTTCGACACCTGTATTCTCCACGTCGCCACCATTGATCATAGCGGGTTCTTCATAGCCGGAGATGTCGTTGAGGGGAGCCTGAACGAGCCAGTCTCTTGTAGTCTTCTTATACCAGTCGAAAGTAAGGGCGAGTCGGCTCTGGAGGAAGCGTGCGTCGAAACCGAAGTCGAGCTGTTCGGAAGTTTCCCAGGTCAGGTCTTCGTTAGGAACGTTCTTGGCGTAAGCACCGGTCACGTATGTGCCCTGCACGGTCTGCAGCATGTTGCTGCTGAACTTGTAGCCGTAGTCGGCATAGTCTGTCGGGGAGAAACCGATGTTGGAGAGATAATAGAAGTTGCCGATCTGGCAGTTACCGTTCTGTCCCCAGCCTGCGCGGATCTTGAAGAAGTCCATTACGGGAAGCACATTCTCCATGAAGTTCTCGTTGGTCATTACCCAACCTGCGGAAACCGAAGGATAGGTGTGCCAGCGATGACCGCGTGCGAAGTTGCTCGAACCGTCGCGACGGACGATGGCGGTGAGAAGATATTTCTCATCGTAGTTGTAGTTCAAGCGGCCGAAGAAAGAAGCGATGCTGCCCGACTTCGGGTTGTCGTAACCGCCATGACCGGTCATAGATTCACGTTCGAAGTTTGAGGGGATGGTGAAGTCCCAGCCATTCAACACGAGAGAATTCAGATTATCGGCAGAAGCGGCAAATGCCATGTTCATGCCGGTAGACCAGTTGGACTGCTCGAACGACTGACCGATGAGGACGTCGATGTTGTTGCCTGCAAATTCCGGAATCACGTAAGAGATGGTGTTCTCCATTGTCAGGCTCGAGCTCTGCCAAGAGCTCTGGTTCAGGGCATAGTTACCGCTTGCCGAAGTGGAGCTTACAGAGAAGGGCTTCGATGCGCTGCGGCTGTTGCCACCGCTGTAGCCGGTGTTGAGCTGACCGCGGTATTTGAGGTTCTTGATAGGCTCGATGAGCCAGTAGAATGTAGCGCCGACACCGAAATCACGGTTACGGTTGAGCGAGTTGAACTGGCCGTTGATGAAGCCTTCGTAGGGATTGCTGAAGATCATTGAGCTCCATCCTGCGCCGTTGTCCCTGAAGTTGGTCGGAGTGCCGTCTTCGTTGAATGCGGGCACGAGCGGGGAGTTGGCGTAGACGGGCTGCATGATGTTCCAGTAGCCGTTGCCTTCGGGAAGGTCATGGCTGGAGTGGTACCAGTAAGACAGGTTCTCACCCAAAGTCACGATGCTGTGGTCGTTGCCTTTCACGAGGATATGCTCGGAGTTGATGCGGCCGCCATAGCGGGAATAGTCGGAAGCGTTGTCGCGGCCGAGGATACCTTCCTGATCGCTGTAGTTGACAGAGATGGCGAATTTGCTGCGCTCGCTACCGCCGGTGAGGCTGACAGCGTGGCTGTGCTGGAAAGCATTCTTGTTGCGGTAAACGTCAAACCAGTCTTCACCCTGCCATCCGGCATTTACTTTGTCGAGGATAGCCTGGGGCACCATTGACGCCCAGTTGACGGGGGCACCGTATGTGTTGTAGTTTGTTTCGTTGATTACCTGCATGTATTGCTGGGCATTCAGCGAACCGGGCTGACGGTAGGGGTTTGACCAACCAACAAAGCCGTCGTAGGTGAGGGAAACCTTACCCTGCTTGCCCTGCTTTGTGGTGACGAGGATCACACCGTTGGCAGCACGCGAGCCGTAGATAGCAGCCGAAGCGGCGTCTTTCAGCACGTCGATACTCTCGATGTCGTTGGGGTTGAGGCCGTTGAGGCCGTCGTTGGCAGTACCGGAAACGATACCGTCGATAACGAGCAGCGGCGAGGACTCGCCGATGGTGCCCATACCACGGATATTTACCTTGAAGCCTTTACCCGGCTGGGTTGAAGCCTGAGTGATCTGCACACCGGGAGCCATTGATTGCATTGCAGTGAGGGCGTTGCTGGTGTTCATGCCGGCGATCTGCTCGCCTTTCACCTGGAAAGTGGCGCCTGTGACGAGTTTCTTCTTCTGCACGCCGTAGCCCACCACCACGAGTTCGTTAAGATTGTTGGTGTTTTCCTGAAGCTGAACATTCAGAACAGGATCTTTGCCGACCTTGACGTCGGAAGGGATGTAGCCCACATAGCTGAAAGTCAGCGTTTCGCCGGGTTTCACATCGAGGGTGTAAGCACCGTCGATGTCGGTAGCCGTGCCTCTGCTTGTGCCCTTTACCATGACACTGGCGCCGATGAGCGGCTCTCCGTTGGCATCGGTCACGACGCCGTGCACACTACCCTCGACCTGCTGCGACTGCTGAGGATATGGAGCATCAGCAGCCCAAGCCTGAGGAACGCCATACGCGAGCGAGGTAAGGACCGCGCCCGACAGAAGCATTGCTTTTTTCTTGTTTAGGTTCATAAATAAGTATTTAGGTTAACAATAATTATTCTTACAATATATTAGCGAGTCACAGAAAACGAATTTTCCAGGTAGCCGATTATTAAACTACAGTGTAAATTTAATAATTTTATAAAAAATTTGTTAATCTTTGGAAAGCAAAGTTAGTGCAATTCGGGATAACTTTTCAATACTATTTTACCTCAAAGTTTGCACCATTGACAGTTTTTCAGAAAACTAAAATTTTCCCTTGACTTTTTACTAAAAATAAGGAAGATTTTTTAACTTATTTCGAATAAAAAAACGACATGAAATGTTAAATATGTCATAAATCACTTCCTCAGGCGCTTTGCAGCCTGCCTTATTATGTCGACGGTAGACTCGTCGGACATGAACACGGAGTTAAGGCCCTGAGCCTCCTGAGCGGGATCGCCTGTGTAGGGATCACCTGCCTGCCATGTGTCGTGCTGCGGAACGGCAAGGCCACCCCAGCCCCAGAAGTTGACACCATTGAGCGCGCCACTGCCCACCACCTCATCGAAGATAAAGGTGTAGAAGCCATCGCGGCCGCTTACGGGCGAGCCGGGAGCGTAGGCCATGTTGTCGCGCGGATAGCCGAATTCCTCAAGCACTATGGGTTTGAGGTTTCCCTCGCCGAGCGCCTTGTCGAGCGACTCGCGATGCGCGTTGATGTATTGAGCGGCATTGCGGCATGCTGCGGGGAGGCTGTCGGTGAGCGTCTCTTCCTTCACCCAGCTCCAGTTGTAGGGCCAGACGTGGATCGTGCCGTAGTCGATGTCGGGATTGGTGTGGATACGGGTCCAGAGGTCAAGGTCGTTCTCGCATCCCCAAAGGCCTTCGCTGCCAACCGACACGAGATGGTTGGAGTCGAGCTCCTTGATGCTGCGGGCGCTGCGGGCTATCCATTTCAGCAGATTCTCTTTATGCTCGGGCTTGAAGGCACGGGGCTCGTTGGCAATCTGCCATGCCATGATGGCAGGCGACTCGGAGTAGGGTTTGCCGGTGATGCTGTTGGTGCGTCCGACGATGTTGCGCAGGTGTCTGTCGGCCATGTCCATAGCCGAGTCGTTGACTACAAACTGCGAGGCATATTCCATATATGCCGGATATCCCGCATCGGCAGGATTGACAGCCTCGCCGGCGCCGGCCCATTCAAGATAGGTGGAGAAGCCGCCGCTCCACTCCCAGGCATTGTTGAGATAGAGCACGGCCTTCATGTCGCGTTTCTCCAATTCGGTGAGCAGAAAGTCGAGGCCCTGCAGCAGGGTGTCGTTGTATTCACCCGGCTGCTTCTGGAGCACCGGAGAGATGTGCGAGGCGAGTCCTTCCTTGCCGTCGCCGCCCACGAGGATGCGAAGATTGTCGATTCCCAGGGCTGATAGCGAATCGAGTTCGGCGGCGAGCCTGTTTCTGTCGCCCCCTTCACCTTCGGATGCGAGAATGGCCCCATACCAGAAATTAGCACCTATATATCTATAGGCGGAGTCTCCAATCATGAATTCTCCATTTTCTACAGTTACGAAATCTGATGTCTTGTCCATTTTGTCGGTGGTTTTGCAAGCTGACACCGCCACCAAGGCAGCCATGGCAGCCGCTCCTATTATTCTTTTCATATATCTATTTCTTATTCGAGTTTATGGGTTTTATGGTTTATGGTTTAAGGTTTA
>JAUNFY010000001.1 GCA_030524805.1 Bacteroidales bacterium
AAATATCATGACTTGGAAATATAAGTTTAGACAACTTCATAAGCAACATCATGACCCGGAAATAAATTATCATGCTTTAACATTCTTTAAGTTTTGACTGCAAGGTGTAGGCAGCGTGGCGGATTAATTTTGCTGTAGAAATCAAAATAAAGCATAGAAATGAAAACCCAGACCACATTTACCTCCACAAGCATGAGCAGGACTATCACTGAATCGATTAGAGAAGTCAAGGTAAGACACAAAAAATTAGCCTCTAACGAGGGCTTCCGTATGGTGGTGGCTTCGGTTGCCGCAATGGCATTTATGGTATCACTCTTTTTCTTCAATGTGGCTGCGATTCTTGCCACGGGAGTTTTGGCCCTCACTATGGTGTCGGTATCTGAATGAAGCCTACCTACGCTTCCGGACATCAAAGCCAGATAGAATAAAAAATGGAGGCATCGCCATTCGCAATGCCTCCATTTTTATGTAATTTCGTTTGATTATTCGGCAGTCTGCTCGTTGAGAAGACGAATCATCTCGATGGCGCTCATCGGGATACGGGTGCCGGGGCCGAAGATGGCTGCTACGCCTGCCTTGTAGAGGAAGTCGTAGTCCTGAGCGGGAATCACACCGCCTGCAGTGACGAGGATATCCTCGCGGCCGAGCTTCTTAAGCTCTTCGATCACCTGCGGCACGAGAGTCTTGTGGCCTGCTGCGAGAGAGCTGACGCCAAGGATGTGCACGTCGTTTTCCACAGCCTGACGGGCTGCTTCCGCCGGAGTCTGGAACAAGGGGCCCATGTCGACGTCGAAACCGCAGTCGGCATATCCTGTGGCCACTACTTTGGCACCACGGTCGTGGCCGTCCTGACCCATCTTGGCAATCATGATACGGGGCTGGCGACCTTCGCGTTTTGCGAAGTCTGCCACAGCCTTGCGGGCTTCCTCAAATTCAGGATCACCCTTTTCTTCACTTGAATACACGCCTGAAATGGTTTTGATTATAGCTTTGTAGCGGCCTACGACTGCTTCGCAGGCATCGGAGATTTCACCGAGCGAAGCCCTGAGACCGGCTGCCTTCACAGCAAGTTCGAGAAGGTTGCCCTTGCTGGGATCCTTCACAGCTTCAGTGATATCGGCAAGTGCTTTCTGCACTGCTGCTTCGTCGCGGCCTTTGCGCAGTTCGGCAAGGCGGGCGCACTGCTCGTTGCGTACTTCAGTGTTGTCGATTTCAAGGATATCGATCGGATCCTCATGGTCGAGGCGATATTTGTTGATACCGATGATAGCCTGTTTGCCGGAGTCGATGCGGGCCTGTGTGCGGGCAGCTGCCTCTTCAATCTTCATCTTGGGCAGGCCGGTTTCGATTGCCTTGGCCATGCCGCCGAGTTTCTCGATTTCCTGGATATGATCCCAAGCCTTGCGGGCTATTTCATTGGTGAGAGCTTCCACGTAGTAGCTGCCTCCCCATGGGTCAACCTGTTTTGTGACGTAGGTTTCCTCTTGGATGTAGATCTGGGTGTTACGTGCGATACGGGCAGAGAAGTCGGTCGGAAGAGCGATAGCCTCATCGAGGGCGTTGGTATGGAGCGACTGGGTGTGTCCGAGCACGGCGCCCATGGCTTCCACGCAAGTACGGCCCACATTGTTGAAAGGATCCTGCTCAGTGAGCGACCATCCTGATGTCTGGCTGTGTGTGCGGAGCGCAAGCGACTTCGGGTTTTTCGGATTGAATTGCTTCACGATCTTAGCCCAAAGCATGCGGGCTGCACGCATCTTGGCTATTTCCATGAAGTAGTTCATCGAGATGCCCCAGAAGAAGCTCAGACGCGGAGCGAAAGCATCGATGTCCATTCCGGCATTGACACCTGCGCGAAGATATTCCAGACCATCGGCAAGAGTGTATGCGAGCTCGATGTCGGCGGTTGCGCCAGCCTCCTGCATGTGGTAGCCGGAGATGGAGATGGAGTTGAACTTCGGCATGTTCTTCGAAGTGTATTCGAAGATGTCGGCGATAATCTTCATCGAGAATGCCGGCGGATAGATATAGGTGTTGCGCACCATGAATTCCTTAAGGATGTCGTTCTGTATGGTGCCTGCCATCTCATCAAGCTTGACACCCTGTTCGAGTCCGGCGTTGATGTAGAAAGCGAGCACGGGAAGAACGGCACCGTTCATGGTCATCGAAACCGACATCTTTCCGAGAGGAATGCCATCGAAAAGCACTTTCATGTCTTCAATGGAGCAGATCGACACGCCGGCTTTTCCCACGTCGCCTACCACACGCTCGTGGTCGGCATCATAACCGCGGTGGGTCGGAAGGTCGAATGCCACTGAGAGGCCCTTCTGACCTGATGCGAGGTTGCGGCGGTAGAAGGCGTTGGATTCAGCGGCGGTCGAGAATCCGGCATACTGACGGATGGTCCAGGGGCGCATGGGATACATACCGCTGTAAGGACCGCGAAGGAATGGAGGAAGACCTGCTACATAGTCGAGGTGTTCAAGACCCTCGAGGTCTTCCTTGGTGTAGACCGGTTTCACCGGAATAAGTTCCGCAGTGAGGAACTCCTCCCCTTTCACCGCAGGTGCGGCAGTTGCGGGAGAGACAACTTTTGTGATATCTATTTCTTTAAAATTAGGTCTCATGTCGCAATCTTATTTGAGGAGTTTAGCGTTGAAAGCCACGAGTGTGTCGAGTACATTGACGCGGACGTGGATAAAGTTTTCTATGCCCTGTGCCTTGAGGTCGTCGGAGCATGCGGGTGCACCGGCAACTACAAACTCTGCGCGTCCGTCGAGAAGCTTGAATGCTTCGGGAGCGTATTCGGCATATTCGTCGTCGCTTGAGCAGAGTACGACTACATCGGCGCCTTGTGCGACGGCGGCGTCTACGCCTTCCTTCACACTTGCAAAACCGTTGTTGTCGATGATCTCATATCCTGCGCATCCGAAGAAGTTGCCCGAGAACTGAGCGCGTGCGAGGCGCATTGCAAGATTGCCTATGGTGAGCATGAACACTTTCGGGCGATTCGAAGCTCGCTCAGTGTCGAGGCGGAGCTGCTCAAACTGGCTTGCCGCGCGGTCGAAGATAAGATAGTCTACAGCGCCGTCGGCTGCCTCGCCGCATGCGCATTTGCATGAGCATCCGCTCTTCTCTATCTTGTCAAGTGCCATCTCGTTGATGTTGGGATACTGGTTTGTGCCGAGCAGGATTTCTTTTCTGCGGGCCACGTCGAGGTGACGTTTCACACCGCTTTCGTTCACCTTGGCCTGAATCTCACCCTTCTTGAGCATTGCGTAGAAACCGCCATTGTCTTCAACCTCGTTGAAGACTTTCCATGCCTGCTCGGCGATGGAGGAAGTCAGGGTTTCGATGTAGTAGCTGCCGCCGGCCGGATCAACAACCTTGTCGAGGTGCGATTCCTCACGGAGAAGGTGCTGCTGGTTGCGTGCTATTCTCTCGCTGAATTCATCGGGAGTCTTATATTGCAGGTCGAAAGGCAGGGTCTCGATAGAGTCTACTCCGGCAAGGGCCGCACTCATGGTTTCGGTCATGGAGCGGAGAAGATTCACGTGTGCGTCGTAGATAGTCATGTTAAACTGGCTTGTCACGGCATGCACGGTCATCTTGCAGTCTTCTTCACCTGCACCGTAAGCCTTCACGATCTCGGCCCAGAGCATGCGTGCCGCACGGAATTTTGCAAGTTCCATGAAGTAGTTGCTCGATATGCCCATATTGAATTTGATGCGTGCGTTTACTTCTGCGGGTGTGAGTCCGGCTTCTGTCAGAAGGGTCAGCCATTCAGCTCCCCATGCGAGAGCGTAGCCGAGTTCCTGGGTGATATATGCGCCTGCGTTGCAGAAGAGGAACGAATCGACGGCAAAGCATCGTATGCCGGCAATAGGTTTCACTGCTTCATACACTGCGAGTGCTGTAGCGGTGATGTCTTTCGGGAAGTCAAGGCCATGCTTGAGAAGACGCTTGAAGGGGTTGAAACCGATCGAGCCGCGGAATTCTGCAGCTGCGCCAGCCTTCTCTACAAGAGATACAAGTTCCTTTGCCACTTCCTCAGCCTTCGAGGGGCAGCAAACCACATTCACTTCAATTTTCTTCAGGTCGATGCCCTCAAGAACGGCTGCGAGATCAGCCGCGGTGAGATCGTGTTTGAGGCTTACGCCGATTGACTCCACTCCTTTATTGATGGCGTTCTTGGCGTTGGCATTGAGCTCAGCCGCAGTCTCGCCGATAATCTGCTGGCGGATGAGCCAGTCGTTGTCGGTTCTTGTACCTCTTACGTAAGGGAACTGACCGGGCATGGAGCCTATGGTAGGAAGCGATTCGATATCTTCCTTGCGATAGAAGGGCATCACGTTGAAGCCTTCGTTGGTGCGCCATACGAGTTTCTTATTGAAATCGGCACCTTTTAAATCGACATTGATTTTCGCAATCCAGTCTTCGGTTGAGACAGGGGGAAACATGTCGAAGAGTTTTTCTTTGTTTTCTGCCATAATTAAATAGCTTGTATTTATTTCTGATGGTTGGTTCTATTTGGAAGTGAAAGCCGAAGATGTTGCTAAATTGCAACGATATCGGGCTTATGCACGCGCAAATTTAATAAATAATTTTGATTTATGAAAGCAATACCCTAAGAATCTTTTGGAAAATTCAAGAATAATCGTTTCGATTTGTGAAAAGAAGCGCTTCTATCCAATCATATCACGTCAAGAGGTCTACGATGCAATCAATGAAGTTCCGGCTGCTCGTTGCATACCAGATGCTTGTCGCGGCATCGTATCACCCGTCCGGGAAAATCCTCGCAAAGCTGAAGATTGTGGGTAGCCATCACTATTGAGTGGCCGGCTGATGCGAGTTCCTGAAGCAGACTGACGATGGAGACACCCGTCTGCGGGTCAAGGTTGCCCGTCGGCTCGTCGGCGAGGATAAGGCTCGGATTGTTGAGCAGAGCTCTTGCAATGACTATTCGCTGCTGTTCGCCACCTGAAAGTTCGTGAGGCATCTTGTAGCTTTTATTCTGCATCCCGACGTCGATGAGCACGTCTTCTATGCGTTGCTCCATTGCCGATTTGTCTTTCCATCCAGTGGCGCGGAGCACGAAAGCCAGATTCTCGAATACCGACCGGTCCTGAAGCAGTTGAAAGTCTTGAAACACGATGCCGATTTTACGACGAAGCATCGGAATGTCTTTCCGCTTGAGATGGAGCAGGTCGAAGCCCATCACTTCCGCTTTCCGACCTTGTGCCACGGGCACTTCCGCATACATGGTCTTGAGCAGCGAGCTTTTGCCGCTGCCCACTCTTCCTACAAGGTAGCAGAACTCTCCCTCTCCTATGGAGAGGGAGACATCGGTGAGCACTGTTTTTTCGGCGCGCATTATGTCGACGCCTTCATAGTCTATTATATTCATCTGATTTCCGCTTTGTTGAGCGGCGTGCATCTTCAGCCGGTAGTGACTGAAGATGCACGCCGCATGTAATTATTCTTCGGTTACGGGTAGAGTCGCCTCCTGTGAACTTGTCTCCTTTATGAAAGCCACACATAAGGCACCTACCGCTATGGATATGCCGGCAATCGCCATCATGGTGGCCTGCGGAGCCACTTCAGTAGGTGTGCTCATGAAGCCGAGTATTGAGCGACCGGCCAGCGCGGCAATAATCTGCGGCACGCATATCGTGCAGTTGAAAAGGCCAAGATAAGCGCCTATATTTCCACCGCGAAGTGAGTTGGTCAGGATGGTGAAGGGCCAAGCCAGCATCGCTGCCCATGCGCAACCTATGAGGATGAAGGCTACGAAAAGCAGATACTTGTCGGTGATGTAAGCACTGCCTATGAAACCAGCGGCTCCGAGCAGGAGGCTGAGGGCGTAGGAGAACTTGCGGTTCTTGAATCGGGGAAGCACCACAGCCCAGAGCACTGACCCTATGGCCTGCACCGCGAAAAGGATGCCCACCCAGTTGCCTGCATCATTATATTGTTGAGATGCGGCGTCAAGTTCCACCTGGCGGTCGAATGATGCCGATGCCGGATTGGGAATGGTGAAATTCCTTACTTCATCGATGAACAATTCACCGGTCTTCGGATCAGTAGTCATGATTCCCACTGCTTTCAGGTGTGCGGGTGCGGGAAGTTGCGCAAGATCCATCTCGGCTTTATTGTCGGCCACTACAATCTGATTGTCGGCAGTAAGGATATATCTGGCTTCTTCCGAAACTTTCTTTCCATTTTCATTGCTGAAAGATATTCCCTTTACGTTGTCGACCGAAGGGGTGTGGAAAGCGTTCAGGGCCACTGTGCCCGGAGTATATGTCCACATGAAAAGGAAAGCAAACCAGCAGAAGAACTGTACAAGACCCACGGTCCAGAATGTTTTCGGGGCATGCACAAGAAGTTTCAGCAGGTTCTGCTTGGGTGCTGAAGAGTCTGTTGTCTCCTCCACTCCGTTATATTCATTATATACTTTAGGCGGCCATTCCTTGATTTTTATCAGTGAGTAAACCACGCACAGCAGAAGGATGGCAGCTCCGATATAGAATGACCATACTACCGTAGGTGGAACCACACCTGCCGGTGCCACATTAGCTATCCCTATCCATGCGAAGAGGAACGGGAATATATATCCGATGATCGAGCCTGCATTGCAGAGAAAGCTCTGGATGGAATAAGCCAGACCTTTCTGTTTTTCGTTGACCATGTCGCCTACAAGCATCTTGAACGGCTGCATGGCCATGTTGATTGAGGTGTCGAGCATCATGAGCGCGATGAGGCCGATGATTATGGCGTTGCTCACGGTGAGTCCGAAACTGCCGGCATTCGGCAGCAGGCACATCACAGCAATCGCTATGGCTGCGCCGATGATCAGATAAGGCAGTCGGCGTCCGAAGCGAGTCCAGGTCTTGTCGGATGCGCTTCCCACCAGAGGCTGCACTATCAGGCCCATAAGCGGAGGAAGTATCCAGAAATATGAAAGGTCGTGAGGGTCGGCGCCTATGGTGGTGAATATGCGCGACACATTGGCACTCTGCAGAGCGTATGCAATCTGAACTCCAAAGAATCCGAAACTAAGATTCCAGAGTTTCCAAAAACCGAGGTCGGGTTTTGTCTTGATCATAATTTAAAAATTTAAGTTTTCCATATTAAATCTAAAGGTTACTGCGTAGGCAAAAGCAACCACTCGGATATTAATCATCAATCAACTGATACAGCATCTTGATCTCTTCCGGCCAGCGTGCAGGGTTCGGGGTTTCGAGAATGATAGGCATGTTGTCAAAACGGGCATCATTTACGAAGCGTTTGAAAAAATCCATGCCAAGGGTGCCTTTCCCTATTTCCGCATGGCGGTCGATGCGGCTTCCAAGTTTGCGGAGGTCATCGTTGAGGTGTATTGCTTTCAGATAGTCTTTGCCTATTATTTCATCGAAAGCTTTCCACGTGGCTTCATATCCTGCTTCTGTGGCGAGGTCGTAGCCGGCCGAAAACGAATGGCAGGTGTCGACGCATACCCCGACGCGAGATTTGTCATCGACCTTGTCGATGATGTGGGCAAGATGCTCGAAGCGGTGTCCCAGATTGCTGCCTTGTCCGGCCGTAGATTCAATCACTGCCATCACTCCCGAAGTCTGGTCGAGTGTGAGGTTGATCGATTCGGCAATCAGGTCGAGACATTCGTCTTCCGATATTTCGTTGACATGGCTGCCGGGATGGAAATTCAGCATGGTGAGGCCGAGCTGTTCGCAACGGCGCATTTCATCAAGGAATGACTTGCGGCTCAGATGAAGTTTCTGTGCATCCGGGCTGCCGAGGTTGATGAGGAAATTATCGTGGGGAAGTATCTGGGATGGTTTGAAGCTGCCGGCTTCACAATTATACCGGAATTGCTCTATGTCTCCGTCGGTAAGGGCTTTCGATGTCCATCGGTTGCTGCTCCCGGTGAAGAGGGCGAAACTTCTTGCTCCTATAGCCACGGCCTCGAGCGGAGCATTTGCCACTCCGCCGGCCGTGCTGACGTGTGCACCTATATATTTCATTCTATTTCAATATTCTGTTATAATTTAGGCGTCAGTCTCTGCATTCAAGATTATCTTCGGCTTGACGAGAGGGAAAGACGTTCTTATGCAAAGGTAGGAATTTTTATAATTACAAACAAATTTTGCAAGTAAAAATACTAAATGATCTCGCGCACGGAGTCGATGTCGGGAAGATTTGAGATCTGCTCCATCACCATGTGGAGTTCCGAGTAACTGTGGACGGCAAAGGTGATCAGTATGGTCGCGATGCTGTCTACTGTTGTGGTGTTGATGCTTCCGATGGAAAGGTGCAGACTGTTGGATATGCAGTCCACAAGGTCGATTACCATGTGCGGACGATCCACGCATATCACTTCAATCTCTACCGGATATAAAGTGTCATCAGCCTTGAAATCCACGCTTACTATGTTGTCGCCGAGTTGTGATGACATCTTTATCACTTCCGGGCAATCGCGTTTATGCACCATCACCCTTCCTCCGGAGTTCTTGAAGCCGATCACTTCCTCGCCGGGCATCGGCATGCAGATCGGGCACCGGTCATATTGGGGTAGAGGTATTTTGGAGATATACTGGCGTATGGCTTTGCGTGCCTTGAATGTCACTGTGGAGTCAAGCCATTCAGCTACGGGATGACTCTCCGAGTCAGTGAACACTTCCACTATGTCGCCGCGGTGAAGCACGGTCTTTATTGAGGCCAGGCGCCCGTTGATGCGTGCATATTTGGCTTTCTCTCCAAGTTTGGAATGAATCTCGTAGGCAAAGTCGAGCACAGTCGATTTCTGTGGAAGCACCACAGGTTTTCCCTGCGGCGAGAATGTCATAATGTCGTCGTTGTAGAACGAGGCCACCACATTCTCAATGAAGGAACTTCCCCCTTCCGATGCGTTTTTGGATATTTCGCGCAAGTTGGCACGGAACTTATTGATCCAGCGCCTTATGTTGCCTTCGGAGCGTTCGCTCAGGCATCCGTACTGGGAATTGGTCACCATCCGTTCGCTGCTGATGTGCACTTCCTGCCATCGGCCGAAGTCGGCGAGCAGTTTCAGGTGGAAACTTTGATAGCCGTTTTCTTTTGGCGTATCGATGTAGTTGGAGATTCCTCCCGGTTTTTCTTTAAAGCGGTCGGTCAGAAGCGAATATATTTTCAGAGCCGTAGTTTTCTCGGTCACTCCCTGCTCTTCCTTGAATACAATTTCCACGAAATGGCGATACTTCAGATGGTCGAAATCATCACCATATTTATTCATCTTGCGCCATAATGAATAAGGACGTCGGTATTCCACAAATACGCGGGCCTGGATTTTGCCTCGCTTGAGTATGCTGGAAATTTCATCGGTGAAAATCTTCAGGCGTGCCTCATTCGATTTCTGGTCTTTCTCAATCCGTGTGCATAGTTCGGCATATTCATGCGGACATCTGAATTTGAGCGACAGGTTTTCGAGCTCTGTTTTGACATTGTAGAGTCCGAGTCGTGTGGCGAGCGGTGCGTAGAAATAATCCGTTTCGCCTGCAATCTTCATCTGCTTGTCGGGGCGCATCGAGGAGAGGGTGCGCATGTTGTGCAACCGGTCGGCAAGTTTCACGAGCAATGCCCTGATGTCGTATTGCACTGAATTGAGCATCTGCTTGAAATTGTCGAGTTGCTTCGACATTTCGTATTTATCCTTTTTCTGCTTGGTCACCACTCTTACGAGAAATGCAACATCATTGCCAAACCGGCGCAGAATCTGGTCCATTGTCCAGTCGGTATCCTCCACCACGTCGTGAAGGAATGCCGCTATCACCGAATCAACGTCAAGATTAAGCTCCTTTGCCGCAATCGTGGCCACGGCGATCGGATGAAATATATAAGGTTCGCCGGTCTTCCTTTTCTGCGAGGAGTGGGCTTCCCTCGCCACTTCAAATGAATCTACAAGACGCCTGTAGTCCTCGTCCGAAACCCTCGGACGCATTGTGTCAAACACTTCCTGGGCGCGGCTTTCAATCTCTTTTGAATAGTCTTTTGCCTCCTGTTGGGGCTGCAGGGTCTTGTCTTCCATAATCATTTACATTGGGATGTGGATTTTTGCTCCATATATTTTTTCACTTCCTTGAAGAGGTTGGAAGCAAACACAAAATCATTGAGGCTTTCGCTTTTGCTCTTGAAGATGCTCCGGTCGTCGCCGGTCCAGTCGCAGAAACCCTTGTTGATGAATATTATGTGCTCTCCTATTCCGAGCACTGAGTTCATGTCGTGGGTGTTGATCACGGTGGTGATGCCATATTCGTGGGTGATGTCGCTGAGCAATTCATCGATCATGATCGATGTTTTCGGATCGAGTCCGGAATTAGGTTCATCGCAGAAGAGATATTTCGGGTTGAGCGCGATGGCACGCGCTATCGCCACTCGCTTCTGCATGCCTCCTGAAATCTCAGAGGGATATTTTGAGTCGGCATTCTTCAGCCCTACCCTCTCTATGCAGAACCGCGCGCGCTCCAGTTGCTCTTGATATCGGAGCGGCGAGAACATCTTAAGAGGGAACATCACGTTGCCAAGCACTGTCTCATTGTCGAAAAGCGCGCTCCCCTGGAAGAGCATTCCTATGTCCATGCGCAACTGGCGGCGCTGGTCGTTGTTCATGGTGTTGAGGCAATCCCCATCGTAGTAGATTTCCCCTTCTTCCGGACGCATGAGGCCTACAAGGCATTTTAGCAGCACGGTCTTTCCTGATCCCGACTGTCCGATGATGAGGTTTGTCTTGCCCGTATCGAAGCGTGCGGATATGTCGTGGAGCACCTGCACTCCATCAAACCATTTGCTGATGTTCTTTATCTCTATCATTGCAGAAGAAGTTTTGTGAGGATTACGTCGGCGAGAAGAATGAGGATTGAGCTTACCACCACGGCATCGGTGCTCGCTTTTCCGACTTCAAGCGAACCACCTTTCACGTAATAGCCATAGAAGGCCGCCACTGTGGAGATGATGAATGCAAACACCACGGTCTTGATTATACCGTACCATACATACCATTCATTGAAAAACGACTGGATGCCGTAGACGTAGTTTTCCACAGTGATCATATCAGTGAACTCCGCCACGAGCCATCCGCCCCACAGGCCTACAAACATAGAGAGAATGCAGAGCACAGGGACAAACAATACGAAACCCACCATCTTTGGCAAGACGATGAAATTGGCTGAGTTTATGCCCATGATGTCCATGGCGTCGATCTGCTCCGTGACACGCATCGTGCCTATTTCAGAAGCGATGCTCGACCCTACCTTGCCTGCAAGAATCAGACACATCATGGTAGACGAGAATTCAAGAAGAAGAATCTCCCTGGTGGCCAGGCCCGTGGAATAACTCGGGATAAGGGGCGACACGATGTTGATTGTCATCTGAATGGCAATCACGGCCCCGATGAAGATGGAGATTATCACCACAAGGGGGATGGAATCCACACCAAGATTTGAAATCTCAAACAGCAGCTGCTTGAAAAATACTTTCCATTTGTCGGGTGTACGAAGCACCTGACACATAAACATGCAATATTTTCCGAATTTCGATATTGAATTTACTATCATCTTACTTTTCTTTAAAAACGGGCGGAAAGAGGGAACGTAATTTTAAGCGTTTACAATGCAAAATTAATAAAAAATTTCAAAGTAATCGCATATCCACTTGTTTACAACAATCGTTTTTATTAATTTTGCCTTTGAAAAAGCAGTATTTTTCTTTTTTCTTACCAAAAAAAGGTAAATTCATGCAAACTTTTTAACCCTTAATTAATCTCAAATGTTGGTAATAGGCATAGCGGGAGGCACCGGATCGGGAAAGTCGACCGTGGTTAGAAAAATAATAGAATCTCTCCCGAAAGACGAAGTGGCGGTGCTTCCGCAAGACTGCTACTATAACGACAATCATACAATCCCGCTCGAGACAAGGCTCAAGATGAATTATGATGAGCCGGCATCGATTGAATGGTCGTTGCTCGCGCGCCATATCGATCTCCTCAAGTCGGGACAGGCTATTGAGATGCCTACCTACGATTTCCTTACCTGTGCCCGGCAGGAAACGACGGTTCATGTTGAGCCGCGTGAGGTCGTGGTTGTGGAGGGTATCCTCGTGCTCTGCGACAAGGAACTCCGCGATCGCATGGATGTGAAGGTCTTTGTAGATGCCGATGCCGACGAGCGTCTGATAAGGGTGATACATCGCGACTGCATCGAGCGTGGAAGAACCCCTAAGATGGTGATTGACCGTTATCAGGAGACCCTTAAGCCGATGCACGAGCTGCATATCGAACCCACAAAACGGTATGCCGACCTCATTGTGCCGCAGGGTGGCAACAATGACGTGGCCATCAAATTGCTGACTGATTATATTCGAACTCTCCTACCCTCCTATAAGAAATGAAGATTTTTCCCTTCCTTGAAAAGAAACATATCCAACCTTCGGCCCCCGTCGTGGAAGTAGCGGCTGATGAAGCGGCTGATGACTCTGAAGTAGGTGCGTCCGCCATTTCAGAAGTGACGGAAGCTGGCGATGTCGAGCCAGCTGCCGACGGCCGCATGCCCGACATGCAGGTCAGGATCGAGGCCGAAGATGTCTTCGCCGACACGCCCGACGGCAATCTCGAAGAAGAGGTGATTGAAGCAATACCGGAAAAAGGCATTCTCCGCACTGAGAATCTTGTGAAGAAATATGGAAAGCGCACCGTTGCCAACAAGGTCTCGATCTATGTGCGTCAGGGTGAGATCGTAGGTCTGCTCGGGCCAAACGGTGCAGGAAAAACCACCACATTCTATATGACCACGGGGCTGATAACGGCGAATTCCGGAAAAATCTTTCTTGATAATCAGGATATCACCTCGTATCCGGTCTATAAACGTGCTCAACTCGGCATCGGATATCTTGCCCAGGAGGCTTCCGTTTTCCGCAAACTGAGTGTTGAAAACAATATTCGCGCAGTGCTTGAGATGACGAAGATGACTCCCGAGCAGCAGCGTGATAAACTCGAGAGCCTAATTGAGGAATTCAATCTGCAGAAAGTGAGGAAAAACCTTGGCGACCAGTTGTCGGGCGGCGAACGGCGACGCACGGAAATAGCCCGGTGTCTTGCCATCAATCCGAAATTCATCATGCTCGATGAACCCTTCGCCGGAGTCGACCCTATCGCTGTGGAAGATATTCAGAGCGTGGTTTATAAACTGAAGGAGAAAAACATAGGCATCCTAATCACCGACCACAATGCCCCGGAGACCCTCAGCATCACCGACCGCGCCTATCTGCTTTTTGAAGGAAAGATCCTTTTCAGAGGCACCAGTGAGGAACTTGCCGACAACCCGGTGGTGAGAGAGAAATATCTCGGCCGTAACTTCATGTTCAGACGGAAGAAATTTGATTGACACATGAAAAAGTTTCTCGATATCTGCCAGTTCAGCCTTGTGCTTGCAGGCCTCATGATATGCGGATTGTTTCTGACATCTGTCTTGTCTGTCATTCCGGCCGAAGGCTTGACTTTGCAATGGATCATCTTTTCGGCCCAAAACATTCTCGCATTCATGCTGCCCGCTATTCTTGCATGGAAGATTTGCTTCAAGCAGAATCCGATGAGTGGCATCAAGGCCGACAGATCCCCTTCCGCAAAAATGATTGGTCTGGCGTTGGCTATCTATGCTGTAGGCATACCGGCACTGAATCAGATAGTGTATTGGAATCAGGAGATACATCTTCCCCAGGCGCTTGCGCCTTTCGAGGAGTGGTGCCGCAATCTGGAGCGGCTGGCTGAAGAGCAGACAGAAGGAATTCTTTCAGTGACATCCATCGGTTCGACTCTGATCAATATACTTGTTGTCGGGGTGCTGACCGGAATTGGAGAAGAATTCTTTTTCAGAGGAGCCCTTCAAGGCATGCTTGTAAGATGCAAGGTCAATCATCATGTTGCTATCTGGACAGCCGCGGCAGTGTTCAGCTTCCTTCATTTTCAGTTTTTCGGTTTCGTTCCCCGTCTGCTTCTGGGCGCTTTCTTCGGATATTTGTTCTGGTGGAGCGGGAGCATCTGGGTCAATTCTTTGGCTCATGCCCTCAACAACAGTATAGTGATAGTGTCGGCATGGTGCATCAACAAAGGGTATCTATCTGAAGAATTCGACATGGCGGGAGTGGCTACCGACTCTTTCCCTGTGGCGGCCCTCCTCAGCGCATGTGCCGTCGCTGCTATAATTTACCTTTATTTGAAATCAGACAAACACCAATCAACCACTGCAAACAATGCCACCGAAAGCATCAGGTAAAACCATTACGTATCGCGACGTGCTCGACAGCATCAAGAAGCGAGACTTCGCACGTGTTTATCTTCTTATGGGAGATGAGCCGTATTATATCGACCTTATTGTTGATGCCCTTGAGCGAAGTGTGGTGAAGGAGGAAAACAAATCTTTCGACCAGCAGATTTTCTATGGTGCTGATGCAGATATCGAGGTTGTGGCTGCCAACGCACGCCAATACCCGGTGATGGGCGAATATCAGTTGGTGATACTGAAAGAGGCGCAGACTTGTCAGTCTGCTAAAAGCCAGCTTGATCGTCTGGCGTCGTGCATAGTGCGTCCCAACAGCAAGGGAGTGCTGGTGGTGGCATTCAAGGGCGACAGTCTGAATGCTTCTTCCGAACTGATGAAGGCTGCCGCCAAATCACCGGATAACGTAGTGGTGTTCAAGAGTGCGAAATACAAGGATCATCAACTTGCATCTCCTGTGAAAGACTATTGCAGGCTGAAGAAAATAGCTATCGAGGAAGGCGCTGTTCAGTTGCTGATTGAATATATAGGCAATTCGCTTCAGAAACTTTTTGGCGAAATCGATAAACTTGTGGTTGCCGCCGGAACTGATCAAGCTCGCATCACGGCGGAGTTGGTGGAGAAAAACATAGGGATATCGAAGGAATTCAATAATTTTGAACTCAACAAGGCCATTTCGGTGAAGAATTATCCGAAGACGATGCGCATACTCGAATATTTCCGGAAGAATCCCAAAAACAATCCGACGGTGCTCACTACTGCCACTCTGTTCAAATTCTTCAGTCAGATAGTGGTGGCTCATTTCACTCCCGACAAATCCGACCGTAGTCTTATGGAAGTGTTGCAACTTAAAAATCCGTATGCTCTTAATGAGATAAGAGACGGGATGCGATGCTATACCCCAAGGCAGGCAATGGCCGCTATTTCGGCATTGCGTGAATTTGATTGCAAAAGCAAGGGAATAGGTTCGATGCAAAATGAATACGACCTTCAGCGTGAGATGATATTCAAGATATTCACTATTTCGTAGCGGAGACGTTACATATCCACGGTGATAAACCGCGGCCGGAGTCAACCCTCGGTCGCGGTTTATTTGTTTCAACCTTCTTATGTGGTTATATGGTTATGTGGTTATATTGCAGTCGGTAATTGTCCGGTGACCTGTTATATGATGGAAAACTGGGCAAAGCGCAGATAGAGTTTCTTTTCTCCGGCGTTTGCGAAGTTGACGGTGATGACACCTTCTCCCATTACGAAATCAAGTTTGGTCACCACTCCTTTTCCTAATTTGGCATGCAGGATGTGGGTCCCTACCGGCACTTCTTCCGGCGTGTGGTTGCCATTTGCTGTGGTTGCGGTTGCAGCCGTTTTGCTTTCGGTAGGTCTTGCGCCTGTATTGCTTTGATATCTTGTTGAATATTCTTTTCTTGCCGCCCCCGTGCTTGCTGAGCGCCGCATATATCCGTTGTATTTTTCAAGCGGATTGATGAATGAGGAAGTATGGGAACTGCCTGAGATTTCTGCCGATGACTGCGTGCTTATGTATTTTCTTCCTATTTCAGACAGGAAGCGCGACGGACGGGTCTGTGCGGTCTGTCCGTTGCGGAAACGTGACTTTGCATAAGTGAGCATGCAGGTCTCCTTGGCGCGTGTGATGGCGACATAAAGAAGCCGCCTCTCCTCCTCAATGTCGTCGGCCGACGACATGGCCATTGCCGATGGCAGGAGATCCTCTTCCACACCTACCACATAAATGTGTTTGAATTCAAGACCTTTTGCTGCGTGACATGTCATGAGTGTCACCTTTTCCCGGTTGTCATCATCCTTGGTATCCTGGTCGGTGATGAGCATTACTTCAGATAGAAACTCCTGCATCCCCGCTCCTGAGGCTTCCTCCGTGCGCGAATCTACAAAGTCTTTCAAGCCCGCGAGCAGTTCCTTCAGGTTCTCTTGTTTGCTGATCGATTCGGGAGTGTTGTCATGATTGAGCATCGCGAGTATTCCGCTGCGGTTGTAGATCAACCGTCCGAGTTCGTATGCGTCCGCACCCTTGCTGTTGTCTGCTATGAATTCCTCCATCATCTGGCGGAATGCCGACAATTTCTTCATTGTTCCACCATTGAGGGCGACACCTTTGGCTGCCGGATCCTGAATCACCTCCCAGATGCTTGTATGGCCGGAGAATGCTGCATCGGTGAGTTTCTTCATGGTGGTCTCGCCGATGCCCCGGGCCGGATAGTTGATTATGCGGCGGAGTGCTTCATCGTCGTCGGGATTCACCGCCATTCTGAAATAGCATATCGCATCTTTGATTTCCTTGCGTTGATAGAAAGAGAGTCCTCCGTAGATCCTGTATGCTATGTTTCGCTTGCGCAGCGATTCCTCAAGCACGCGGCTCTGAGCATTCGTGCGGTAGAGGATGGCATAGTCTTCGAAAGAGTCGTGACGGCTTAGATGCGACTCCGCAATCAGATTCGCTACCAGATATGCCTCTTCCAGATCGGAATATGTAGAAAGAATTCCCACCGGCTCCCCCACTTCATTGTTGCTGAAGACATTTTTCTTCATCTGCCGTGTATTCTTGTCGATAAGACTTCCGGCGGCATTGATGATGTTTTGGGTGCTCCGGTAGTTTTGTTCGAGTTTGAATATTTTCAGATCCGGGTATCTCTTCTGCATGTTGAGGATGTTGCCGATGTTGGCGCCTCTGAATGAATAGATGCTCTGGGCGTCGTCGCCTACCACGCAGATGTTCTGGTGAAGCTCGGCAAGTTGGGAGATGATCAGATGTTGGGCGAAGTTGGTGTCTTGATACTCATCTACAAGTATATACCGGAAGAATTCCTGATAATGGCGTCTGATGTCGGGAAAATCCCTGAGCAGCACGTTCATGTAGACAAGAATGTCGTCGAAGTCCATCGCGTCGGCACTTTTGCACCGTTCTGTATAGATCTGATAAATTCTTCCCGTCATCGGACGGTGGGCTTTTTTGTCGGCATTGAAGTTGTCGGAGTCCTGATTGTATTGTTCCGGACCGGTCAGTGCATTTTTCGCGTTTGAAATCACGGAGTGGATCGTAGACGGCTTGTAAGCCTTCTCGTCGAGTCCGAGATCCTTGATGATGCTTTTTATCAGGGATCTGGAGTCGGCTGTGTCATAGATTGTAAACGACGGTTTGAATCCGATTTCTTCCGCGTGGGCCCGCAATATCCGGAGAAAGACGGAATGGAAAGTTCCCATCCTGAGCCGCGATGCCGTTTTCTCTCCCACCACGTCTGTGATACGTTCCTTCATCTCCCGGGCTGCCTTGTTGGTGAATGTGAGCGCCAGTATGCGCCAGGGCTCGTAGCCGGAGCGTATGAGGTCTACTATCTTGTAGGTAAGGACACGTGTCTTTCCCGATCCGGCTCCCGCGATTACGAGTGCCGGACCATCTTTATAGACCACAGCTTCGCGCTGCTGGTCGTTGAGCATGTCGAGATAATTATATGATGGTTCTGTCATAGATTTCTGTTCCAGATTGGAATTTCAGCGATGAAGGAATAAGAATCATTTTCATAGTCCATCTCGCAGCAGTAATGGTTCAATCCGTTGCTTACCACAAGGAAGCGTGAGCGGAGCACCAGATTGTAGCGTGCTATCTGGTCGAAGACGTGCTGGTCGATTGTGACTGTGGGTGCCTTGTACTCCACAATCATAAGTGGAGAGCCGTCGCTGCGAAACACTACTGTGTCGCAGCGACGGTTTGTATTGTTAAGTTTGATCGAGACTTCGTTGCTTATGAGCGATGCCGGATATTTCAGCGCTCCGGTGAGCCATGCGGTGAAATGTTGCCTCACGTATTCTTCCGGCGTGAGCGCCACATATTTCCCGCGAAGTCGGTCGAAAACCTTGAGTATGTTGTCTTCCTTGCGTATCCTGAGTTGCACGGGAGGAAGATTCAGCGGTGGCGTATCGTTCACTTATTGTAGTTTGGATCGAAGAGGGTGTTGAGCAGGTGAGCCAGACGCAGACCGCCTTTCAGGAGTTGCTGTTCGATGAGCGGTGTCCATTCTGCGACATAGTCGTAGCTCAAATCTGAACCTTCGGGTGTGCTGTCGTATATTTTTGTTGCGTATGCGAAGCATTCCTTGCCCCAGTCGTCGGGATTGCTTGAGGCGATGATTGCAGCGTTTTCTTCAGGCGAAAGCCGGTCGATCTGTCTCTGCCATTCGGTGTGCGACCAGTTGTGGCCCGACTCGAGCACTCCGGTGTCCCAGATGCTGTGGAGATTGGTGTTCTTGCCGAAGAATTTAAGACGCACGCGGTTGCCTCCGAGGTCGGAGAGATGGCCCATGTGCATCGGCTGATGTATGTCGCCGCAGAAGTGTACCAGAAGTTTGAGCGCCAGTTCCTTCTCCTCTTTTGTGGATTTCGGGTTTTCCAAAATGGCATACTGCTCTTTTATTGCTGTGGTGACATCGCCGTTTTCGTTGCGGGGAAATTCATCGTAGTTGTTTCCGGCGTCTATGTTGCGGTAGTGCCAGGTCTTGGTGTAAGCATATTCGGGAGTGTGGCATGCGTTGTCGGCCCAATTAGCCCAATACACTATTGATTTGCCATCAAAGATTGATTCGCATGCGGCTTTGGCGGCCGGAGTGAGATGCTGTTCCGCAATGTAGGCTGTCACATCATGGCCCTTCTGTCCCCATCCAAAGGCAGACGCAGACATTGAAAGCATGATGCCGAGAGAAAGTAAGGTTTTGCTGTTCATAACGTCATGTATTGAAAATTCACTACAAAATTAATGAAAAATTCGTATTGATGCAAATAAAATAAGAAGTTGTCTAAACTTATTTTTTGTTAAGATTCCGTCATGTTCCCGAGTGGATTTTCTTCACCTATTCCGCTTCCTTAACTCTGCCGATTGCCCGGACATTTCAAAAGCCGCGCCATGATGCCCTCACGGGTGCCATGGCGCGATTGGTTATTGTTACTTATCTATGAATCTATTCTTGATGCAGATGCTTCACCGGGTTATCGCGTGCGATTGACAGAGTGTTGAGAGTCACTACCGTCATGATGATGACCAGCAGCAATGCGGCGAGAAGGATGTTTAGCCACGGGGCGAGGCTCGTCTGCTCCGCAAACTGTGAGAGCCATCGCTGTCCGACCGGGATAGCCACCACGCCTCCTGCAATGGTTGCTGGAAGAGCGATTTTCAGAATGTCGATCACAAACAGTTTCACAATCTGTGCCGCCGAGTATCCTGATACCTTACGGATAGCAACTTCTCTGGAGCGGAATGCCACTTCATCAGCAACATACCCGATAAGACCGATCAACGCTATAAGCAGTATGGATATGCCGATCACCATTACTGCCAGTCCGAACTGCTTCACAGGCTGTGCCAGTCCGAGCACCTGTTCGCGATATGGAATGATGTACAACTCCCCTGCGCCGGCAATGTTGTCGATCACAGATTGGGCCTGTGCCATATTTTCAGGCGATATCTTGTTGAATCTGACATACAATCTTTCCCGTATGTCGCGCGAGGGGAATATCACGGCCGCCCGCATGTCGGCGCTGTTGTTTTCAAAACCTCCACGCTTCATGTTGCCGATCACTCCGCATACGGTGTATTCATTGCTGCTGATGCCGTTCTGCTCATATACATGTTCTGTAATATTGAACGAGGTGCCCACCATCTCCCCTTTCTTGACATCAAGGCCGGCCTTGCGGAGAACGTCGTAGAATCTTTCCTCCACTATCACTTCATGTGTGGTGGAGTCGGCATCTTCCCGAAATGTGCCGCCTTCAATAAATTTTATTCCCATTATGTCGAATATATCGCTGTTGGCTCCATATAGATCCGCTATATTCACCTGCTTCTCTACATCATCTATCCAGACATTGTTGCCGGCGCCGGTATAGATGAAATCATGAAGGGCTGAAGACACACCTTCCACACAACTGAGTTTTTTTAACTCGTGGACCAATGAATGACGGGTGGATTGCGGCAGGTTGGCAAGTGTGACCTGACCTATGTTCTCATATTCAAAACCCATGTTGACCGACGACACAAAAGAGAATTGCCGTCCTACAAGAGCAAGCATACACAAAAGCAGGGATGCTGCGAAAAACTGCACGCAAAGGAGTGCCAGTTTCCAAAACCGGCGGTTCTTTACCTTGACCGAGAAACTATGGGCCACCGGTGTGCGGCAATATATCCAGGCGGGAATGGCACCGGTGACCATGAGCAGTGCAAGGCATACTATGCCCTCTGCAATCCATACCTTGCCAGTGGTGAGCAACTGAAGGGGCGTGTAGCCGAGCAGTTGTTGGCAGGTTTCGGAAAAACAGAATACGAGAAGGACTGCGAGAGCCATCGATACGCACAGAAAGAAGATGCTTTCGCCGAGGACGCGCAAGAAAATCTTGGTGTCGGAAGTGCCGTAGCATTTGCGTATTGCCATTTCCTTGCTCCGCTTGCCGGTCTGCCCTAAAGTGATGAGGAGATAGTTGAGTCCGGCACACATCAGCATGACGACGGCAAGAAGGGTAAGGATCCAGTTCATGGTGCGCACCGTGGAGTCGGAGGTGTGAAAGCCCACCATAGGAGTGGCGTGGATGTTGTAGTTCGACATTTCCAGATCCTCTTTGTCGATATTCTCTTTCAGCATGATGTCTACGTGTGGTTGGATATCTTTGGCAGAACTTCCCGGGGCAAGCCGCACAAGGCTGGTGTACATATCGTTGCCCATCCAATTCTCGCGCCCGTCGTATGTGAATTCTCCTATGCTGCTTAGACTTAGGAAAATGGCATTCGGAATTGTTGAATTAAGGGGATAATCTTTATAGACGCCGTTGATTATAAACGTAAGATCAGGATAGTAGACACAACGGAGGGTCTTGCCCAGGACGTCATCACCGATCTTCTTCGCGAGAGATTCCGGAATCATCAGAGAGCCTTTCACGGCAAGCGCTTCATGCGGATCGCCTGCGATGATTTCAGTCGGTAGCACGTCGAAGAAACAGCTGTCGGTCATCATGATGCAGTTTTCGTTGAATGCCATGCCGTCATCGGTCTTGACTTTAATATTGTTAAAGTAAAGATAACAATATCTGGTGGCTGCCTCCACTATAGGCGAATAGCGTTTTAGACCGGGAGCGATGGCACCGGCAGTATGCGGATATTCGCGGTATTCTCCGTTCATCTCAACGCTTTCGTTGAGGCGGTAGATCCTGTCGCTGTCTGGGAAGAACGTATCGTATGTTTCCTCGAAATAGACCTTTGCCACAAGCAGGAATCCAATGGCGAGTCCGAGGGTGAGGCATACTGTCTTTATGATGTTGCGCCGCAGGTCGGAAGTAAAAAAATTCATCATGGTTAAGTAGCTGTTTTAATTAGACGCAAATGGTATGCGAGCTGAACATAATTATTAATTGGATTGTAGCGGTTTGAATTGAACAGCTACTTACATTTTGTCGTTAAGGGTTTCCACTATTTGTCCGTCGAAGAGGTTTATGATGTAGTCGGCGTAGCCGGCATCCCTGAGCGAATGGGTCACCATGATGATGGTGGAGCCCTCGCGGTGTAGCTCCGAGAGAAGATCCATCACCTCCGCACCGACCTTTGAGTCAAGGTTGCCCGTCGGTTCGTCGGCAAGGATGAGTCCGGGACGCGACACAATGGCGCGGGCTATGGCCACACGCTGCTGCTGGCCTCCGGAGAGTTGCGACGGATAGTGGCGGCTGCGATGGCTGATTTCCATGCGTCGCATGGTCTCTTCCACCCTGCTGTTTTTCTCATCTCTCGACAGCGGCAGATTGTGGAGCGGAAGCATTATGTTGTCGCGCACGTTCATTGTCTCTATGAGGTTGAACGACTGGAATATGAAGCCGATGCGACCTTTGCGGAAGCTGGTTCGCTGACTTTCCTTGAGTCGTCCCACTTCTGTTCCATCAAGCAGATAATCGCCTGATGTTGGGTTGTCGAGAAGTCCGAGTATATTGAGGAGTGTGGATTTACCGCAGCCCGACGGGCCCATTATCGCGGCGAAATCGCCATCCCTGACAGTGAACGACACATTGTTAAGGGCCTGAGTCTGCACGCTTTCGGTGCGGAATACTTTGTTGATGTCTTTTAATTCGATATTCATTTCTCTCTGTTTTTTAATATTATTTTGTCGGCGTCGCCGTATGATGCGTATGAACTGAGTATGATTCTTTCACCCGGGTCGAGCCCCTCGAGCACTTCATAGTATTTTGGATTCTGACGCCCGATCCTTATCTCCCGTTTGCGGGCGGTGTTTCCATCTTTGTCGATGACATATATCCATTTGCCGCCTGTGGTCTGGAAGAAACTGCCCTTGGGCACCATCACCGACACTGTGGATTCTCCAAGTTTAAGGTCCACCGGGAAACTTTGACCAACCCTTAATTTAGAAGGTGATTCTCCCTCGATTGCAAGGTCGGCCTTGAATTGACCGTTGGTCACTTCCGGATATACTTTTTTAATGGAGAGCTCGAATGCTGAGCCATTTTTTGTTGCCTTTGCACTAAGGCCGGGCGAGACGCGGTCGATATAATGTTCGTCGATATTGACGGCAAGTTTGTAATTATCAAGGATATTGATTTGGCCTACCTGTTGTCCGGCCGGTATATTCTGGCCCAGCTCGGCATCGAGGCTTCCCAACTGTCCGCTGTGCGACGCGCGAATGTTGAGGTTGTCGGCGCGTTGGCGCACGAGCATGAAGTTTTCCTGCATGTTGTGCAGACTCTCGCGCATCATAGCCACCTGCACCTGACGATATACTGAATCCTGACGTTGCCTGTTTTCAAGCAGTTTCAGGTTCTCCCGTGCCAGATCGTATTCTTCCCTTGCTTTCAGGTATTCCTCACGCGAAGTCAGACTCTCTTTATATAGTTCGCTCTGTTGCTCGCTGAGGCGTTTTTTCTGATTGAGAGTGGTTCGTGCAGTCAGAATATCCTGACGTATCTGCAGGCGTTCCTTCTCCATAGCCAGTTCAGTGTCGCGAAGCATGTTTTGCTTCTCGGCAAGTTGCGACTCGCTGTCGAGAATCTGTTGCCGAAGGTTCGGATTGTTGAGCGTGAGGATGATGTCACCTTCATTTACGAAGGCTCCCTCCTCCACCCATTTTTTATCTACAATTCCGGTTTCGAGTGCGGAGACTTGCACAATAGTTCCGGTCTCCACTCTGCCTGTAATCCTGATAAAGTCATCGAATTTGCCTTTTTCAACCTCTCCTATCAGAATTCCGGAAGCATCAGTATGGTGCGAAGACGAGCCGGATGCGATTATGGCCCATACGATGCACCCCGAGAGTGCTACCGCCCCTGCGGCAATCAAGCCGTATTTCCTGAGGCGCGGATTTTTTCTTTTTATTTCAGTATCCATTTTTATTGCTGTTTCAGTGTTTGTTATTGAAGTGTCATACACCTTCATTGTATAAGTGGCATACCATGATAGTAGTCGAGGATTATTTCAGCTATTATGCTCTGTATTCTCTTCCCTTCCATGTTGGCGCGTGCTTGTGCGAGTTTAGCCGACGAGGTGTAGAGGTCTATTGCCGACGACATTCCCAATTCATATTTGCGCCGGAGTGCCCGATGTGCGATTTCCTCAGCCCTGACTCTGCTCGAAGCCGCTTCATACTCTTCATTGGCGGCTTTCAGGTCGAGGGCAGCCTCTGAAGTCTCTTTCTCTATGTCATATCTCACCTTCTCCAACCGCCTGCGACTTTGCTCCACTTCCACGTATGCCTTTTTCAGACGCTTTGTTGTGGTAAGTCCGGTGAAGAGAGGCATCGAGAAAGTCAGTCCCAGATATTGTCCCATATTGTTGCGCCATTGGTCTCTGAAATTCGCCACCGGGCTTCCATCGCCGATCATCCGGAAGTAGGAAGTTGAGACGCCGGCATTGAGCGACAGAGTCGGAGAATATGCCCCCTTGGCAGCCCTGAGGTTGAGGCTGCTTTGGCGCAAGGCATATTCAGCCTCCTCTATCTCCGGATTAAGAAGAAGTTCTTCATTCCCGTATGATCGTTCTGTTTCTATAAGGTCGATGGGATCAGAAGTAGGTTGCATACCCATGTAGCCTTTAAGCTCTATATAAGCTTTGGCGAGAAGGTTACTTTGGTTTGTGAGTTCGTAGATATCGGTTGCTACTATAGCTTCAAGTTCCGCCACGTCAGCACCGCTTTTGGTGCCGAGTGTTTCCTGTCGACGGGTAGCCTCCAGATCGGTGCTGTCGCGCTCAAGTTGCTGACGTACATTCTCCACCATCGTCTTGCAATAACTCACATTATAGAAGGCCCGTATCACCTCGAGTGAATTCTTGTCTTCTTCTATCTGGGCGTTTTTTATTTGCCGCAGCACTGCAATTTTAGCAGCTTTAAGATTGTTGATGTTCACCAATCCATCGAAAATCGGGAGTGACAGGGAGAGCCCGAATCCTGTGGAAAGTGTCTTACGGTTATCGTAAGTGTTGGTTTCGGGGTCGATGTTTCGTCCGAAACTGACATTTCCGTTAGTCGTAAAACCGAGGTATGGCATCATGGCTGATGCTGTGATATCCTTGTCAAGTTGCGATTTCCTGATGTCGAGACGGTTTATGATGTTGTCATGAGCATGTTCGCGTGCATACACAAGACAATCCTGAAGCGTCATTTGCGCTTCCGCCGCCATAGCCGATATTGCACATAGAAAAAAGATAATGCTTTTCTTCATACTTGTCATTTTTTTCTGTTGCAAAATTAAAATCCCACGAATCATAGCCCAAATAAATCGTCGGTTATGCCATTATTTTGTATAATCTTTAGACAAGTTGTATGATTTTCATACAGTATTCGTCAATGTTAAGCGATGATTTTGATGTTTTCAATAATAATTGTAACTTTGCAACAGTATAAGCAGCTCGCATTTTCATATCAGTTGTTTTTGTGAACTGTGTGGCTCGATAAATGAGTTGATGTCTATTTCATTGACTTCGAAAGCCACTGAATATATTAACTCATTTATTTGAGACACTTATATAAATCTTTATGTGAGATACTTTCATAAAATCATTGACAAATAAATATGCTTCCGGGAGTAAAATTGAAGTTACTTATCATAGACGACAATGCGGCTGTGAGGACGAGTCTGAAAGTGGTGCTGTCTGATGTGTTTGATGAAATAATGGCTGTAGGCGATCCGACATTGATTCCGGCACTGCTGCGCAACGGCGATGTGGATGCCGTATTGCTCGACATGAATTTCAGCACTGCCAATCTGGATGGGCGCGAGGGGCTGATATGGCTTTCCAAAATAAAGGAATCGGCCTCGGCTCCGGCTGTGGTGATGATCACTGCTTTCGGCGATGTGCCTCTCGCTGTGGAGGCAATGAAAAACGGTGCGGAAGATTTCGTGACCAAGCCTTGGGATAATGACAGGTTGATTGAAACAATACGGAGGGCGATAATTAAAAACAAGGCTTCCCGCCGTGAAAGCAAGATTTTGACACGTGCCTCTGAATTGGAAGAAAAGGAGACTCATAGAAAAATGCTGAAACTCGATGAAGTGAAGGCAGAGCATGCACGCGAGGTGGTGAAGGATTGCGGCGGCAACCTCAGTGCTGCCGCCAAACGTCTCGGCATCAATCGGCAGACTCTTTATAACCTTCTGAAATAGGAATCATGAAACATTTCAGACTTAATATCTTGTTTCTTTCCATCGGCGTAATCGGTTTCGGTGTGCTGTCAGGAATATTTATGGCTCACGATAGGATTGCATGGTCGATAGTGGCGCTGTTGGCGGCATTGATTTGTCTTTCCCTTGTCATAACATTGAGCCGCAAGGTATTGCATCTTACGTCTGCTTTCGTGGCAGCATTGGAAAACAATGACCGCACGATGAGGTTCGACGCGGTGAGCGATGAACGGGAAATCAGGGAGATGTCTCAATCCATGAACCGTATCATGACCATATATCAAAGGAATCAACTTGAATTGGAAACCTGCAAACTTTATTATGACCGGGTGCTTCGCATAATGACGCATGAGATGCGCAATTCCATAACACCCGTCATTGCCCTTGCAAATGATTATTCCAGCCATCCGGAAAAATACGACACCGCCATGCTCTCCGAAACAATGGGAGTGATCGGCACGCAGGCCGATGGAATAAAGAAATTTCTTGATTCCTACTATAATCTGACGCATCTTCCCGAACCTCAGATCAAGTCGATTGAAGCTGATGCCTTCTGCAATAGAATCTTCACTCTTGTTCGTCTGGAAGAACAGCAGCGTGGATTTATAATTCCGGTATGCCGTTTTTCGGTTCCTGTCAATATGAAGATTGACATTGATGCGGATCTGATGACCCAGGCTGTGATGAATATTCTTCGCAATGCCCTCGATGCTGTGGCTGAGGTTGAAAATCCCAGAATTGATATTTCCGTCTCCATTTCAGATGGAATACCGTTTATTTCAATCACCGATAACGGTCCAGGTATTCCGGATGCCATGAAGTCAAATCTGTTTCAACCATTTTTCTCTACAAAACCGGGCGGCAGCGGCATAGGGCTTTCTTTGTCGAGGCAGATAGCGCGTCTGCATGGCGGCGACCTGACGCTCTCTTCAATACCGCAACATGGCACCTGCGTCATTATCTCCTTTTCGCGATAAGTTGTCACAAGCCGGTATCGGTAGTAAGGCTTCATATAGTATTCATATAAAATCGGTATAAGTATACGACCGCCTTTATCAACTGAAAAGGGTTAATAATTGTTATGGTTTTAAAATGTTTTTTATGGTGAAATACCGGTAAGAAACATAAGAACCAAATTAACTTATAAAACTTAAAAGACTATGAAAAGCAAAAATTTGACGTATACCGGAGTGATAACCCTTCTGCTCGGGATCTTGCTCATATTCATGAAAGGTGCTGCGATTTCTGCAGTCGTCATGGTGATGGGGGTGTTCTTCCTCGTCGCAGCCGTTTTGAACGTGTATTTCGCATTCAAGAAGTATTCAAGTCCCTACGCATCTATTCTCACTGCATTAGGAGCTGTAGTGCTTGGTCTGTGGCTTCTGTTTGATCCAACAGGTTTCACTGCGATCCTTGTTTATTTCTTCGCGGCGCTGATGATTCTTGCAGGCCTGTATCATATCTGCATGCTTGCATTCGGGTTTAAGGATGTCCGTTTCCCGTTTGCTTTCTACATTCTTCCCATTCTGCTTGTCCTTGGCGGCGGCGTGATTCTCATTATCGGAAGCGACCGGATGATGAATCTGATTGTGCTGCTCACCGGCATTGCACTCATCATCTATTCCGTATGTTGTTTCCTTGAGGCTGCAGGTGAAAGTTCATATAGAAAAATTGAAATGAAGTGATAAAAAGAGAATCAGGTGCCGGCACGGAGTCTGCACCTGATCCGATGGAAGAGAAGCAAGCGACCTTGCCGTGTGGTGGGGTCGCTTGCTTTTTCAGTCTTTGTCACTGCAGGGGCACAATAGAGATGGCATAACCGCCTCCGGCAAGTGCACCGAGTGTGAGTTTGCTTTTTGAAGTCACTTTCTTTTTGGTGATGGTGTAGCGTGTCTGTCCGTCTATTGTATTGGCATCCGGAGCCTCTGCATAGATGGTAGCCTCATATTTACGGCCGGGATCGAGGAAGTCGAGCGAGATGGTGCTCTTCCGGTCGTTGACACCTGATGTGCTTCCTACAAACCAGGCATCTGAATTCTTGTCTTTGCGTGCGATGGTGACATATTCCATCGGTTCAGCCTCCAGATATACACTTTTCTCCCATTCCACGGGAACATCCTTGATGAATTGGAATGCGTCAAGATGTTTCTCGTAGTGTTCGGGAAGGTCGGAAGCCATCTGCAGCGGACTGTACATTGTCACGTAGAGTGCGAGCTGCCCGGGAATTGTGGATGCAATCTTGCTGTTGTTGCCGGGAGTGAATGTGCTCAGGTCAAATTCAAAGATGCCGGGAGTATAATCCATCGGTCCACCCTGGAGGCGGGTGAATGGCAATATTGATGTGTGCCATTTGTCGTTGCCGCCCATTGCCTGATATTCAGTGCCTCGTGCGCTTTCGTTGCCTATGAGGTTGGGATAGGTGCGGGCAAGGCCGGTGGGGCGTGAGGCTTCGTGCGCATTGACCATGATCTTGTGCTCGGCGGCTTTCTTCACTGCATACAGGTAGTGATTGTTGAGCCATTGCGAGTAGTGGTACTCCCCTCTCGGAATGATATTGCCTACATAGCCGCTTTTCACGGCATTATAGCCGTTGTCGTTCATAAATTGGTAGGCATCCTCAAGATGGCGTTCGTAGTTCCTCACCGAAGCCGATGTCTCGTGGTGCATCATCAGTTTCACTCCTTTGCTCTTTGCATATTCGTTGAGACCTTTCAGGTCGAAGTCGGGATAGGGAGTCATGAAGTCGAACACATAGTCTTTTGACTGACCGAACCAGTCTTCCCAACCTTCATTCCAACCCTCCACAAGCACCTGGTCGAAACCATGCTCGGCTGCGAAATCGATATAGCGTTTCACTTTCTCCGTGTTTGCGCTGTGGCGTCCGTTAGGCTTGGTCTTGGAATAATCTGTCTCGCCGAGTTTCACCGAGTATACATCGTCTGTGTAGTTCCATGTTCCGGCTCCGGTGATCATCTCCCACCATACGCCGATGTATTTCACAGGCTTGATCCATGAGGTGTCTTCGTATGCAGTCGGGTCGTTGAGGTTGTAGATGAGGCGTGATGCGAGTATGTCGCGTGCATCATCTGTGATGATTGCTGTGCGCCACGGCGATTTGGTCGGTGTCTGCATGTAACCTTTGCGCCCCTGGTTGTCGGGGGTTAGCCACGACTTGAATGTCATGGTGGTGTCGTTTAGGTTGAGATGCATCGTCGGGTAGTCGATGGTGCCTGCCTCATGAAGGTTGATATATACTCCGTCGTCTGTCTTCAGCTGCAGCGATGTCTGCACTCCTGTCGGTGAGAATACTGTGGTGGAAGCGTTGTCAGGATTGACTTTGCTTGGGAAAAGACCGCGGATTTCGCTTAGTCTGGATTTGGTGTAGTTGTATTCCTGAGTGTCATAGTCGCCCGGTATCCAGTAGGCGGTGTGGTCGCCTGTCATTGCAAACTCGGTGTCCTCCTCTGCAATGACGAAATAATTCAGGTTGGGTTGCTCCGGAAATTCGTAGCGGAAACCGATGCCGTCGTCGTATGCACGGAATCGGATGTTCATTTTCCTGTCGAATGCCGGCTGCGAGAGCTCCACTGTCATTTCATTGTAATGGTTGCGTATCTCAGACTCCTCTCCCCATACCGGTTTCCAGTTCTCATCCACTGCGTCGCGGGTGGTGTCAATCAGTTTGAACCCATCTTTCAGCGAAAGTGCGTCTGCTCCGGTCTTTTTGCCCTGATGCTCGAAACTGTTGCGTCCCGATTCGCTGAAGAGTTGGAATCCGAGGTGGGAAGGCGCTATGATTTCCTTGCCTTTGAAATCTACCCAATATACAGGTTGGCCATCCTTTATTTCAAAATTAAGCACAATCTCACCGTCTGGTGAAGTTAAAGTTTCCGGAGCCGCCATCATTACGACAGGGATTGCAGCTATCGGAAGAAGATATTTTCTCTTTGTCATATTGGATTAATTTTAAGGTATATGTAGTTTATTGTTCTATTAAGTCGTTTCGTTGATACTGTTCGTTTTATTTTATTTGTTGTGAGTGCCTGATGAAAGATCAGTTCTTTTTGATAAGGAATTAATCAGTTGTCGTTTATTAGGAAATCCAACTGTGTTTTTGTTTTGCAGCATCGAGGGCAACGGTGTCCGAACGCGTATGTCCGGTTTTTAAGGGTATAGGTACACCCGCATGTCTCGCATTTGAAAGTGTTCTGTTCTTCAGGATTGCTCAAGTTCAGAGCACTGCTGCTCTCAGGTCGGGGATTGCTGTCGGAAGGGCGGCTTATGTCGATGATGTCCCAGTCAGGAAGCGATTCCCAGTTCTTCCGGCTGCCCCATGCGGAGTTGATGCGTGGAGTGACGTCGTTCTTGATCCACCATAAAGGTCCGAGTTTCGGCGTCGTTGCCACTTTCTTCATGAAAGCCTTGATGGCAAACGCCGGTGCAAGAGGTGCGAGAGAGAAATACCATGGCAGTTCCTTTTTCATCAGCTTGAAGTATTCTTCAATGCCGATTCCGGAACGAAAATGAAGCAACTCCTCAAGATAATCTGAGTCGGAAAACCACATACCATGGAAATTGTCGGTGGCAAACCAATTAGTGTCGAATATCTTTTCAGGCCGCGGACATCCCATGGCCTTGAGGATTGCGGTCTCAAACTCATAATTGGTCAGACGGTAGCCGGCGCCTCCACCTACGTTGTAGCATTTGTTCCAGAATGAATCAGGCACCGAATCGCGGCATACACGCTCGAGCAATCTGCCGGAATCTTCAGCGGTGACCCATTCAAGCACTCCGTTAAGAGGGACGTGGAAGGAAATCGGGTCGGATGCCTTATTCAGCAGTCCGCTATGGAGGATTCCTGTCTGGCGCAGCGAAACCCACCATCGAAGGTTCGACTCCATAAGAAGTCGCTCCGATTCAGTTTTGGAGTATGCGTATGCGTCGAAAGGAGTGGCTTGCAACGGGTCGCCGCATTCTCCCCAGTGATTGGGCGCCTGACGCGAACCATATTGCGACACTGACCCTACATATACAATCCTGACCTCTTCTTTCCGGGGGAGAGCAGCGGCAATAATGTTGCGCATCGACCCAACGTTGGTTTCGATGGTCTTTTCAGGGTGCCAGTCAGCAGCAGGCGACACCATGCCACCGACATGGAGCACTATGTCAGCATCTGCCACTCCCCTCCCTATTGATTCCGGGTCAAGGAGATCGCCCCATATCACCCGCACTCCTTTCTTGATGAATGATGCGAGTTGTTTCCTGTTTTTTTTGCTGTCGCGGGCCAGTACGGTTATTTCATATCGCTCGGGGGAACCGGTGAGTTCTTTCAGACCTGATGATCCCATCACTCCCGTTGCTCCCGTCAGAAATATTTTTTTCATGATTACAAAGTTAATAAAATTTTTTATTAACTTTGCGTAAAAATAACTAAAAAAACTAATGAAACGATGAAGAAAATTTTCTTTTCAATTCTCATGGTGCTTTCGGTCATGGCGGCTGGGGCTCAACTTAAAATGTCGGTGCTCGGAGATAGCTATTCCACCTTCGATGGCTTGATACCGGCCGGTAATGAAGCATGGTATTTTGTCGAGACTCAGGGTAATGATGTGTCGGCACCCGACCAGACTTGGTGGAGCATCCTTGCCGATGCCAATGGCCTGGAAATAGAAAAGAATGATTCATATAGCGGCGCAACTGTGAGCTATTCCGGTTATCGTGGCGAAGACTACAAAGACCGTTCGTTCAACACACGTGCCGACCGTCTGGGCAATCCCGACGTGATTTTCATATTTGGCGGCACCAACGACGACTGGGCTAAAAGTCCTGTAGGCGAATTCAAGTATTCAGATTTCACTGAGCAGGATATGTATAGCTTCCGTCCGGCTTTTGCCCGTCTCCTGCAGTCGCTTCAACGTTTATATCCTGAGGCGATACTCATCAATATAAGCAACAGCGATCTGGGTAGGGATGTCACAAGCTCGATGAAGGAAATATGCGGCCATTATGGCGTGGCTAACATTCAGTTGAAGAAAATAGACAAACAGCGCAACCATCCTTCGCAGAGCGGTATGCGCCAGATAGCATATCAGGTATGGAAGCAGGCCGCTCCCCATATCTACGATCATCTTCGCGCCGTGAGATCCGATAAGAAAAAATGATCTTAAATCCGATATATTTACGATATATTTATATGAAAAAAAACTCCGGCCAATGCCGGAGTTTTTTTGTGCCTACGACATTCTGTCGCGGTAGTCTTCGTATGTGAATTCCCTTAGCTTAATGGGTTGCCCTGTTGATGGCTGCAACCATATCGACGGGTGCTGTATGCCGTTAAACATATTGGTCTTCACCGTAGTGTAATGGTTCATGTCGAGAAGAGTCAGACGTTCGCCCGGTTGCAGCGGATGGTCGAAATCCCAATCTCCAACGAAGTCGCCGCTCAGGCAGGAGTTGCCTCCGAGCCTGTAGGTATGTCGTTCGCGGTCGCCTGCATGGGTGTCTTTCACCCGTAAGTCGTCATTGTCTCCTTCCGGGAATGCTTCCGCAATCGCCGGCTTGTAAGGCATCTCAAGGCAATCGGGCATGTGGCATGCGAATGAGGCATCGATGATGGCGGTTTTGATTCCGGCGTCTTCCACAACATCAAGAACCTCTGTCACGAGGTCGCCTGTCTGCCATGTGAAGGCGCTGCCGGGCTCCATGATTATCTTCATGCCGGGATATTCCTCATGGAGTTGCCGCATGAGCGATATGAGGAATTCTATATCATATCCCTTGCGCGTCATAAGGTGTCCTCCTCCCATGTTGAGCCATTTTATATTGGGAAGCAGGTGGCCATATTGTTGCTTCAGGGCTTCGAGCACTTTTGCCAGATCGTGGCTGTCTGACTCACACAGTGCGTGGAAATGCAACCCTTCGATGCCCTCGGGCAGTCCGGCTGAAAGCGCCGATGCTGATTCGCCGAAGCGCGATCCCGGCACGCAGGGATTATAAATGTCGGTTTCAATCACACTGCAGTGGGGATTCACCCTCAATCCGGCGCTTACGGGCGAATCGGGATGAGAGACATTCCATCGGTCTATCGCCGGCTTGAAATGCTCGAACTGTGCTATGGAATTGAATGTGATGTGGCTGCATCCGGCAAGAAATTGCGGGAAGGTGGCATCGGTGTAGACCGGGCAATAGGCATGCACGTCATGGCCGAGATAATCGAGCGAAAGACGCATCTCATTGAGCGAACTTGCCGTAGATGATGTGAAATAGCGTTTGATTATCGGGAAAGTCTTCCAGAGTGAATTGGCCTTGAACGCCATTATGATCTTCACGTCGGCCTCTTCCTCCACCCTCTTTAGAAGCTGGAGGTTGCGCACGATCTTGTCTTCGTATACGATATAATACGGAGTTGGGATGTTATTGTTGTTCATCAGAAGTCGATTTTTCCTTTTTTAGCAGCTTCAAACATTTTCTGTCCCGGCATCAGATATATTTCAAGCCTGCGGTTCAAGGCTCTGTTTTCCATCGATGTGTTGGGCACGAGGGGATTGTCGTCGCCAAAGGCGTAGGAGAAGGTATAAGAGGTGTCAGCGCCCTGATTGTCGAACCATTCAGCCACTGCGTCTACCCTCTCTTCAGTGATTTTCTCACGATATTCGTCCGATCCGGTGTTGTCGGTATGCATCACGAGAAGCACGCGAAACATGTCAGGGTCTTTCATATATCGCTTCACCGGGGTCAGCAGTTTAGCCGCGTTTTCCGAGAGTTGTGTGGAATTCGGGCTGAAAAGGGCTTCGGCTGGTATGGTGATGAGCAGCACTTCCTTATTCCGGAACGCTTCGATGGTGCAAACTCCCTTTTTCGGAGAGAGCGGACCGTTCATAAGTTTCTGGCGTGCTTCCAGATCCTGAAATTTTCGGATAAGGTTTGCCGCCTTGGGCTCCTTGGAGAGATCTACAGATTTAAGCATTGCCGTAAAAGTCAGATCTTCCAGATCGCTTTGCGCGTTTATTACGAATGTGCACGCCGACAATATTAAACCGATGATAATTACCTGTATTCTTTTCATTTATGTGATTCTTAACTGGCTGCTTCGGGCAGCTTTCGGGCCGGATATCAAATGCTTCAGGAATTGAGGTCGAGCAGACCTTCCGGCAGATTCATTCTTATGATATGTCGCTCTTCATCGATTTCCTCAATGAAGTCTTCAGCCAGTGGAATGTAGACTATGGATCCGTCGGGGCGTTCCACAATGAAGAGTTCATTTTCCGTATTGCTGTCGATGTCGGTCACCTTGCCTATCTCGCCCCATACGGTATCGATGATGGTGCATCCGTGAAGTTCATCGTAAAGGGCATAATCCTCTTCATAGTTTTCCGCAATATATTCCTTCAGTTTGTCCTTACGGGCGTAGACAGCCTTGTTGACAAATTCCCTGGCTTTGAATTCCGAGTCGATACCTTCGAATTTGACAAGATAGGAGAAACTCCCTTTGGGCCTGATGCTCTCTGCGTAAAAAGGTACGAAAATACCATCAATGTCGAGGATGGCGGGATTGCCTTCCTCAAGATATTCCGGATCTATGTCGAGCAGAACGTTAAGTTCGCCTTTCAGCGCATGGGTCTTGAGCAGTTTGCCTATCGCGCTTAGTTCTTCTTTTTTTATCATATACTGTCAGCAGGTGGTTTTGGCCACTTACCTTTATATAACAATCAAGGTTGCCTGTAGGATTTTAACGGTTTTAATTCCTGTAGATTCTTGCGCCCAAAGAGTTGAGTCGCTCGTCGATTTTCTCATAGCCGCGGTCGATCTGGTCGATGTTGTCGATGTGGCTGGTGCCTTTCGCAGCCATTGCGGCTATGAGCAATGCGATTCCGGCACGTATGTCGGGGCTCACCATTTTCGAGGCACGCAAGGAATTGAATTTTCCGCTTCCTATCACTGCTGCGCGATGAGGATCGCAGAGTATGATTTTCGCGCCCATGTCGATGAGTTTGTCTACGAAGAAGAGTCGGCTTTCAAACATCTTCTGGTGTATCAGTACGCTTCCGCGTGCCTGGGTGGCTGCCACGAGGAATATGCTGAGCAGGTCGGGCGAGAGTCCCGGCCAGGGAGCGTCGGCTATGGTCATGATCGATCCGTCGAGGAAGGATTCTATCTCATAAATCTCCTTCTGGTCTATCACGATGTCGTCGCCCTTAACCTCAAGATTGATGCCGAGGCGTGCGAAAGCATCCGGAATTATGCCGAGGTCGCCCACACCTACATTCTTCAGCGTTAGGTTGCTACCGGTCATGGCCGCTATGCCGATGAAGCTGCCTACTTCAATCATGTCTGGCAGCAGACGATGGTTTACTCCCCATAATGTCTTCACGCCTTCAATGGTAAGCAGGTTGCTGCCGATTCCTTCGATACGGGCGCCCATCTTCACCAGCATCTTGCACAGCTGCTGTATGTACGGTTCGCATGCAGCATTATAGATTGTGGTTTTCCCATTGGCGAGCACCGCTGCCATTATAAGGTTGGCTGTGCCCGTGACGGATGCTTCATCGAGAAGCATATACACTCCGTTCAGACCTGCCGGTGCTGTTATGTTGTAGACCCGTTTGGCTGAATCATACTCAAATTTGGCTCCGAGTTTCTCAAGACCGAGCAGATGCGTATCCAGGCGCCGGCGACCGATCTTGTCGCCTCCGGGTTTGGGAAGGATTGCTTCGCCGAATCTCGACACAAGAGGGCCTGTCACCATAACGGATCCTCTCAACGCCTGCGCTTTGCGGCGGAATTCTTCCGTGTGGAGATATGCAAGGTTTACGTCGTCGGCCTGAAACTCACAGGTATGCCGGTCGATATATCTTGTCTTCACGCCGAGCCGCGACATCAGGTCGATCAGATTCACTACGTCCGCTATGTCGGGCAGGTTTGATATGGTGACTTTCTCCGGTGTCAGAAGGCAAGCGCAGATCACTTGAAGCGCCTCGTTCTTGGCACCCTGTGGCTCTATCGAGCCCTGCAGACGGCATCCGCCTTCCACGATGAATTCGCTCATAGTTATTTCTTTTTCTTGTTCCCTTGTTTCTGATTTCTGTCGGCTGTCACTTCCTGATAGTCATACAGCTGTATGTCTCCAGGCTGCAGGTCGATCTTGCCATCGCTCATGAAGCACAGGTCGCGGAGAACCTTGCTGTCGCTTACTGCTTCCTTGTTGTGCGCGAGCATCAGTTTTTTCATGTGGTTGGCAATCACTCCTGTCAGCGTCTGCCGCTCTTCCGAGTCTTCCATCTCGGCCACTGTCTTTACCATATTCTGGATGTGCCTGCCATAATATCTGAACAATATTTCGCGGGAATTGCTGTAGGGAATTGCTTCGGGTGTGGGGTTGGCTTCTTCTTCGCTCACCACATCCACAGGGAAGTCTATGTCGAGTTTGAATTCCGACATGATGTTGATATGGTCCCAGATTTTCTTATGGTTGTTGGGATCTTTTTTCAATGCGGGAAACAGTACGGTCATTATCTCAGCGATCGCGAATGCACATCGCGTGCGTTCATCGCGGTCGGGAATAGCCACGCAATAGTCTACGAGATTCTGGATGTTGCGTCCGTATTCCGCCATCTTCAGGTTCGGCATTCCGGTGTTGTAGGGTATCATCCTCACAAGTTCCACCGGTGCTTCCGTAGTGGCTATTTCCACTGTGCTTATATCTTCCGCAGGTGCGGTCGGTTGTTCTATGATATTTTCTTCCATTTAGTTCTCTTCTTTTGGCCGGGTAGCCGTTTCAGTCGATTTTAACCGTTGTTATAACCCTTTTACTGCGCTTTTGCGTGCCTCATATTCCTTGATGTATTCCGGCACACTATACGCCACATCAAGAAAATCTCCTTCACGGAATGCTTTTTCAGCAAGCGCGGTCATGTCGCTTGCCGACGGGTTGATGTTGTCGAGCCAATGGTAATGGTCGCCGCTAAGAGCCTGCTTCGATTTCTCGGCTCCGTCGCCCATGAAGTATATCTCACGCCCCTCGGGCAACATGTCGTAGCAGTCGGCTGTCAGTATCATCGGCGTGGGCTTGAGGTGCATGTCGAGCCTGAAATCGTAGGCAGCTGTGTATACTTCCATACGCCGCGCATCGATCATCGGCACCAATATCTCATCTCCTTGCCATTCTATGTTGCGGAACATTGCTTTCACCGCAAGAAGTTTAAGGGTGGACACGCCGATAAGCGGAACGTCGAGCGAGAAGCAAAGGCCTTTGGCCATCGACATTCCGATGCGCAATCCCGTATAACTTCCCGGGCCGGTGCTGACGGCCACGGCGTCGATTTTCCATTCCTTCCTGTGCGCCTCTTCAAGACACGACTCTACAAAAGGACCGATGGCCCGGGCATGGTTCATCTCTATGTCATCTTCTCTGCTGAATTCGGCGAGTCCATCGTGGATGAGCGCCACACTGCAGTATTTGCCTGATGTCTCTATTGCTAATATTGTCATATCTCGCTGCTTTTTAATTTGTGGATCTGGATGGCACACCGCATTCCGTCGATGGCTGCCGACACAATGCCTCCGGCAAATCCGGCTCCTTCTCCTGAAGGATAAAGTCCCTTTATATCGGTGTGGCACAATGTCTCTTTGTCGCGTGGTATCCTTATGGGGCTCGATGTCCTGGATTCCAGTCCGATGAGTATTGCTTTGTTGGTGAGAAATCCGCGGGCCTTGCGTCCGAAATCCTTGAATCCCTGCTGCAGGCGCCGGCTTATAAACGGAGGAAGCATCCGGTCAAGACGCGCCTCGTAAAGACCGGGCAGATAGCTCGATGGAGGGATGCTCGCGGAATCTTTCCCATCTACGAAATCCTGCATCCTTTGTGCCGGAGCTGTTATTGAGTTGCCTGATTTGCTGTAAAAATCTTTTTCAAGGTCTTCCACAAGATCGAGCATCTCGAATACTCCGCGGCCTGCATATTCAGGGAAGTCGCCGGGACGAATTTCCACCACCATGCCGGAATTGGCCCAGATGCTGCTGCGTGCAGATGCCGACATGCCGTTCACCACAAGTTCCTTATCCCCGCTGCCTGCAGCCACCACTACCCCGCCGGGGCACATGCAGAAACTGTAGACACCCCGTCCGTCGGCTTGGGTCACGAAACTATATTCTGCCGCCGGAAGCCATGGTCCGCGGCCTGCGGGCGAGTGATATTGAATCTGGTCGATAAGTTGCTGCGGATGCTCCAGACGAACTCCAACTGCAAGACCTTTAGCCTCAAGCCGCACACCATCGCGGTCAAGGTTTCTGTAAACATCGCGGGCGGAATGTCCGGTGGCAAGTATCACATCTTCACTTTCCAATATTTCGCCGTCAGCGGTCTGGACTCCCCTCACCTTCTGATTCTCGATGATGATGCGGTCCACACGCGTGCGGAAACGAACTTCTCCGCCTTTGCTTATGATGGTCTGCCTTATGCTTTTCATTATTCCCGGCAGCCGGTCGCTGCCGATGTGGGGGTGCGAGTCGATCAGAATATCCTCTTTCGCGCCATGTTGCACGAGAAGCGACAGCACTTCTGCCGGATTCCCTCTTTTCTTGCTCCGTGTGAAAAGTTTTCCGTCGGAGAATGTTCCCGCTCCTCCTTCTCCGAAGCAATAGTTGGATTCCGGATCTATATGTCGTTCTCTGTTGAGGGTGGCTATGTCGAGCCTGCGCGAGTCTACATCCTTTCCCCGCTCGAGCACAATGGGCTTCATGCCGAGCTCTATACATTTCAAGGCGGCGAAAAGGCCTGCCGGGCCTGCCCCCACGATGATCACCTTGTTGGGCGAGGCTGACACATCGGGAAAGACTACCGGATTATACCCGGTGCCGATCGTCTTGTCTTCGCCACAGGCGAGCCTTACAGTGAGGTTGACCACAACGTCGCGCTTGCGGGCATCGATGGAGCGACGCACCACCCGCCAATCGTTGACTTTACAACCGGCTGCTCCGAAGATTCTCTTCTTGAGAAGTTCCGGAGTGGCGGCCTCTTGTGCCGATACGCGCAGATTTAAATCCTTTATCATCTCTTATAGCATCTATCCATTCGGCGGATGGTTTATTTCGTCTACAAAATTAATAAATATTTTTGGCACTTCCATAAAAAGTCGCTAATTTTGTAAATATGGAAACGAACAGCAATATTGGATGCCTCTTCGATCTGGATGGGGTTTTGATCGACAGCGAACGTCTGTATACTAAAATATGGGAAGCCATCGAAAAGCAATGGCCCACGGGGGTGGATAATTTTGCCTACAAAATCAAAGGCACCACTCTTGAAGATATCCTCGACCATTATTTCCCCGATGAGGAAGTGAGGTCGGATGTGGTGAAAGAGCTCTACCGGCTTGAAGCGCTGATGATTTATGCTCCTCTTCCCGGTGCGGTGGAGTTTCTTGACGCTTTGCGCTCACGGGGTGTTCCCGTTGCCATGGTCACGAGCAGCAACGATCTTAAGATGAAGCATCTGTGGTCGGACATGCCGGAACTGAAAGAAAAATTCGATGTCGTCATCACCGGCGATGAGGTGACTCATTCCAAACCCGACCCTGAAGGGTATCTCACGGCAGCCCGGCGTCTTGGACTCGAGCATGGCAATTACATAGTGTTTGAAGATTCGCTGCAGGGTGTGAAGGCCGGAAAAGCCGCCGGAGCATTCGTGGTCGGTGTGGCCGGTACATTGCGTGCCGAGGATATCGCTCCTTATTCCGATATGGTTGTCAACGGCGTGGCGGAAGTCAATATCGATTCCTTGCTGTCGGAAGTAAGAAATCGTATTCGTAAATAAGTTCAGACAACTTCATGAATAATTTCGAACCGCTTGCAGAGCGCCTGAGGCCCAACTCGCTCGATGACTATATAGGGCAGAAGCATCTCGTGGGGCCAGGTGGCATTATCCGCAACATGATTGAGACCGGAAGGGTCAATTCGTTTATCCTGTGGGGACCTCCCGGTGTGGGTAAGACCACTCTTGCGCGTATCATTGCAAATTCCATCGATGCCAGGTTTTATACATTGAGTGCCGTCACATCCGGCGTGAAGGATGTGCGCGAGGTGCTTGAGAAATGTGCGGCTGAGTCGTCGAGCATGTTTGCCTCGGCTCGCCCGATACTTTTCATCGATGAAATCCACCGCTTCAACAAGGGTCAGCAGGATTCTCTGCTCGGCGCGGTTGAAAAGGGAGTGGTCACACTCATAGGCGCCACTACGGAGAATCCTTCTTTTGAAGTGATCCGTCCTTTGCTTAGCCGCGCTCAGGTGTATACTCTGCGCCCTCTTGAGGATGACGACCTGCAGGTGCTTCTCGACAGGGCGTTGACAAAGGATAGGATTCTTTCCAAGCGTCAGGTCCGCATTGATTCCACCGAGGCTCTTTTCCGCTTTTCGGGGGGCGATGCCCGCAAACTTCTGAATATTCTTGATTTGCTCGAACAGAGTATGCCCGCCGACTCTCCGATAGTAATAGATGATGACTTCGTCACAAAAAGTCTTCAGGTCAATCCCGCTGCCTACGACCGCAATGGCGAGATGCACTACGATATCATCTCGGCGTTCATCAAGTCGATCCGTGGCAGCGACCCCGATGCCGCCGTCTATTGGTTGGCAAGAATGGTAGAGGGAGGTGAAGACCCCAAGTTTATAGCAAGGCGACTGGTGATATCGGCTGCTGAAGACATCGGGCTGGCCAATCCGAATGCTTTGTTGCTCGCGAATGCCACTTTCGATGCCCTGCAGAAAATCGGTTGGCCCGAAGGGCGTATCATTCTTGCGGAGTGCACGGTATATCTCGCCACTTCTCCAAAGAGCAATTCGGCATATCTTTCCATCGATGCGGCGATAGAAGCGGTAAGGAAAACCGGAAATCTCCCCGTCCCCTTGCATCTGCGCAATGCTCCCACAAAGCTGATGAAGGATATGGGTTATCATGATGGATATAAATATGCTCACGATTATGAGAATCATTTCGTCGACCAGCAATATCTCCCCGATGCCCTGCTTGGGGCCCGCTTCTGGAGTCCGCAGTCTAATCCGGCGGAGATAAAACTTGCCTCCTACATGCAGCTGTTGCGCGGTTATGGCAAGGAATCTTAGAAATCAAGTAGTGAGATAATTTGAATAGATAACGGATAATAGAAAAGCGAAATCACCATGTGCTGGGGATTTCGCTTTTATTAATATAGTTGAGAAATGTCAGAAGAGCGACGCTATCTCGAATGTGGCGATTGCCATAATCCATGCGAGGATGGTATTGTAGAACAATGAGAACAAACCGTAACGCCATTTGCCGGTTTCGCGGACTATGGCGGTGAGGGTTGCCACGCAGGGGAAATACAGCAGCACAAACACCAAGAAGGCAAGGGCTGATGCTGTAGTGAATGGCGCTTTGCCCGTGATTGGCGAAGGTGTCTGGAGGCGTTTGCTCAGGGCTGCCTCATCATCGTCGCCGACATAAAGCACACCCATGGTAGACACAACAACCTCTTTGGCTGCCATGCCGGCTATGAGCGATACGCACGACTGCCAGCCCAGTTCCATCGGACGAACCACAGGTTCGCAGAATTTCCCGATGTTGCCAAGAATGGAATGCTCCTGCTGATATGTATGAAGCACCAGTTGGTCGGCTTCAGCCGCATTCACGCTGTCGTTGCCGTAGGCCTGCATCTCTTCAAGCGCTGAATTTCTGAAATCCTGTGGCACTTCATCAAGGGTGTAGCGCGGGAAGTAAGAAAGAGCCCAGATGATGATGGAGGCCACAAGAATCAGTCCTCCCATCTTCTGCAGATATTGTTTTGCTTTCGACCACATGCTGCGTATCACGGCTTTTGAAGTCGGCACGCGGTAAGGTGGCAGTTCCATCACAAATGGAGTTTCATCGGCCTTGAACCAGAATCGTCTGAGCAACCGGGCTGTGACAACCGCTACCACGATGCCGAGAAGATAAAGGCCGAAGAATACTATGGCGGCATGGCTCGGGAAGAAAGCGCCTGCAAGTAGCACGTAGATCGGCAGACGGGCCGAGCACGACATGAATGGCAGAATCAGTATCGTGATGAGTCGGCTCGACTGGCTTTCGATGATGCGAGTGGCCATGATGGCCGGCACGTTGCAGCCGAATCCTGTCACCAACGGTATGAAACTCTTGCCATGAAGCCCCATCTTGTGCATGAGCTTATCCATTATGAAGGCCACCCGTGCCATATAGCCGGAGTCTTCCATGAAGGATATGAAGAAATACAGAATGAGGATGTTGGGCAAGAATACGATCACTCCGCCAACGCCTCCTATCACTCCGTCGAGAAGCAGATCTTTGAGCGGACCTTCCGGCATAACGGCGTCGAGCCTGCCGGATATCCATGTCACGAGGTTCTCGATCCATTCCATAGGATAAGAGCCGAGTTCGAACGTGCACCAGAAAGTCAGGAACATCGCCATGAGGAAGATAGGGAAACCAAATAATTTGTTTGTCACGAGCGTGTCGATTATTTTAGTCGCCTTTTCCTCATGTGCCACGTTGCCCTCGAGAGTCTCGGCCAACGCGCCCTGTATGAAGCCATACTTGTCGGCGGCGATAGCCGTCTGCACGTCTTCTCCTATTTTTGCCTTTATGTCGGCGGCCACGCGGTTGCGGTCGTCGATTATCTTGGCGTAGTCGGGCACTTCCTTTATCATGCGTTCTGCTTCCGGATCGCCTTCAAGCAGTTTTATGGCTATGTAGCGGGTGGCGAAATGCAGCGGCACGTGCGCCTCTGTCTTGAGATCTTTGCGTATCACGTCCACTCCATCCTCTATCTCCTGGCTCATCTTCACATGTATGTGGCGTGTGTCGGGATGCTTGAGTTCATATACCGATATCACAGTGTCGAGCAATTCATGTATGCCCCTACCCTCCGAGGCCACAGTGGGCACAATAGGCACACCGAGCATTTTCCCCAGTTCCTTATAGTGAAGGGTGGCTCCGGAGTTTTCCAGTTCGTCATACATGTTGAGTGCTATCACCATCGGCCTGTTCATGTCGATCAGCTCAGTGGTCATATATAGATTCCTTTCCAGATTGGAAGCCACTATCACATTGATCATGACGTCGGGAGTGGCATTGCGCAGATATCTCACCACATATTGCTCTTCCGGACTATAGGCCGACAGTGAATATGTGCCGGGAAGGTCCACCACATTGATGCGGTAGCCCTTGTAGTTGACATGTCCCGATTTTGCATCCACGGTCACTCCCGCATAGTTCCCGACATGCTCGCTCGCGCCGCTCACTATATTGAAGAGCGATGTTTTTCCGCAGTTGGGGTTTCCTAAAAGGGCCACGTTGATGATCTTGTCGTGCCTCACGGCGTGCTCGGAATTCTCATCGTGGGCCGACGTCGAATTGTGTTCGGCCTTTTCGGCATCTGTTTCGTGGTCTTCCCAATCTTCGATGGGCATAATCTCTATCATGGATGATTCATTGCGCCGAAGCGAAACTTCATAATCCATCAACGCATATTTTATAGGATCCTGAAGCGGGGCGTTGAGTATGCATGTCACTTCGCGCCCTCTCACGAATCCCATCTCCATCACCCTCTTGCGGAAGGCTCCATGGCCTAATATCTTGGTTATTACGCCCGTTTGGCCCGGATGTAGGTCAGATAATCTCATTGGTATTGCTGTATGTTTAGACACATTCTAAATAATATCCTATAAAAATAACCGATTTTTTCTAAAAAAGTTTGCATAGTTCGAAATTTTGTTATAATTTTGTGGTGTGTTACTACACTAACACACTAATGTGGTTATTAAATTAAGATGTTATACAATGATTGAAATCAAAAATCTCAGCTACCGCTATGTCGGCAGCAAGCACAATGCAATCTCCAATCTTGACATGGATATCTCGTCCGGCAAGATTGTAGGATTGCTTGGTGCCAACGGTTCGGGAAAGAGTACTTTGCTCTATCTCATATCCGGCCTGTTGAAACCTGCTTCGGGCGAAGTCTCGGTTCTTGGCCAGTGTCCTTGGAACAGGACTCCGGAGTTCCTTCAAAACATTTTCATTGTCCCGGAAGAAATCGACCTCCCTGCCATCCCGCTCTCCTCTTATGTGGAGGCATACGCTCCATTCTATCCCAATTTCTCGGAGGCTACGATGGAAAAGGCCCTCTCCCACTTCAATCTTTCTTTCGACATTCATCTCGCCTCGCTCTCGATGGGGCAGAAGAAAAAGGCCTTTCTCGCTTTCGCACTTGCCTGCCACACTCCGGTGCTTCTCATGGACGAACCAACCAACGGTCTCGACATTCCCGGCAAAAGTGAATTCCGACGTGTTGTGGTCGACACTATGGACGACGACCGCGTCATAGTAATCTCCACGCATCAGGTGCGCGACCTCGAGCAACTGCTCGACCACGTATTGATAATGAATAAAGACGGACTGCTTCTCAATCAGTCGATAGCCCGGATTCAAGATCAGTATTATTTCGGCCTTTCATCCACTCATCCGGCCGAGACGCTCCTTTGGGAAGAACCGGTGATGGGCGGTTTCGCATATATGAAGGCCCGTTCCGAAGGTGATGAGGAGTCGGAGGTCAATCTCGAAAGCCTCTTCAATTATATTTACTTTAATTCCAACAAAAAATGAATCATACAAGCACTGCCTTTTCAGTCAACCGCTTCAGTCGGCTGCTGGCGGCCGACTGGAAAATCAACCGCGGGCAATATATCAGAATCTCAGCCGCAGGCGTCGGATGCTATCTTGCGGTGGCTATATTGGTATCGGTTTTCGCAATCCAAGCGTTAAACAATAAAATGAATGCGATGGTTGCCATCGACAGTCTTTCTTTTATGAAAGTCGAGTATATGGGCTACTACACTCTGGCATCGTTCTTCATCACTTGCCTTGGACTGACAATTCTGGGCTCGATGACTTTTATCAGCATGAACAGCCGGGCGGGTAGAATCTCCACAATAATGCTCCCTGCTTCCATGACCGAGAAATTTCTGTTGCGCTTCCTTGTATATTGCATAGGAGGAGTCGTGCTTCTCAACGTGGGATTTTTAATTGGCGAACTTACGGCTTGCATTTTGTTTGCCGGTATTGATTTATTTGAAATATTCCCGGCTCACATGTTTGATTCTCCCGGAATCACGGCTGGCATTGTCGGTAAGGCAATATTGATCATCACGTTGCCTATGTTGCTTGGAAATGCCATATATAGTCTTGGCAGTGCACTGTGGCCCAAGACTTCGTGGGTGAAGACCTGGGTTGTGCTCCAGATATTATGGCTGCTATTCGCTTTCACCGGAGCCTTCGGATTGTTTAATATCATTTTTGATTTCTTCAAATTGATTGTGATGGACATACGTGGGAATGAAGACGTGCTTTTCTGGTGCTATATAGCGCTGTTTATCGCTTTGATTGCCGGATGCTGGCTGATAGCATGGAATAGATTCCGTAATACCCAGATTGTGCAACGTTTCATGAAAAAGTAATTCTCTCGATGACAGAATCAGACAATAGACCTATATATATACGGCTCGCCGACCGCATCTGCGACATGATCCTTACTCATGAGTATCATGCAATGGATAAGATTCCAAGCATTCGCGACTATGCTGTGGCGCAGCAGGTGAATCCGGCCACGGCAGCCCGTGCATTCGAGATGCTGGAGCGGCACGGCATCATCTTCAATAAGCGGGGACTCGGTTCCTATATCTCTCCCGATGCCGAAGACATAATCAAGCGCATCAGGATTGAAGCCCTGTGGGGCAACGAAAGCAAACTGTTTTTCCAGCGTTTGGCCATACTGGGTGTCACCCCCGACCAACTGAAGGAAATGTTCGCGCGTTTTCTTGAAAATCAAGACAGTAACGCTTCTTGCTGAGCACCTATTTCATTGAAAGCGAAGCATTGCAGAGGGCGGCGGTTTTTCCGTCGCCCACCTGCTCATTTTGAGCAATAATGAGGCAATGCGATTTTTTTGACAAATAAAAGCGAAAAAATTTGCAAGTAATAAAAATAATTAGTAACTTTGCATCCGCAATCCGAAAGGAAAACCAACCGGGGCATTAGCTCATCTGGCTAGAGCGTTTGACTGGCAGTCAAGAGGTGACGAGTTCGAGTCTCGTATGCTCCACAAAATTAATCAGATTCAATTAATAAAAATAAATCAGATTCAGTTTATTTGTTACTACAAAAACTGAATCTGATTTATTTTTTAATAGGCTGATGCCTGATGTTTTTTGTCGCTTTGGTTGAAGCGACGTTATAATGAGGTGTTGGTGTCTTTTCCGCTACAAATGTGCATATAATGTGAATTATCCCCTGTATCTTGGCCGGCGCCTCGCACTCGGTGGCGACGGCAGAAAATCAAGCCCGGGCGTAAAAGTGGCTGTGGCAGCTGTAGCGCTCTCGGTGGCCGTGATGACTGCTTCCATTGCCATCACTCTCGGATTCAAACGGGAGATTACCGAAAAAGTCGTCGGCTTCACCTCTCATATAATAATGACTGTTGATCCGCAGCCCGGCGACGACAACCTTCTCACCCTGACCCCTACCCTTAAGAATTTGATTGCAGCCGATCCGGGTGTGGCCGATTTCTCACTCCAGACTTCCCTGCCCGCGATTCTGAAGACGCCCGAAGATTTCAAGGGTGTCATACTCAAGAATCTCGACGACAACGCCACCCGCGACTTCATAAAGTCGAACCTGATTGCCGGCAGCATGCCCGACTATTCGGTAGACTCCACTAAATTAGACGTGGTGCTGTCGCGCACGGCAGTCGATCAACTTGGTCTTCAGCAGGGCGACAAGGTGGATTGCTTCTTCATCAACGACGATGTCAAGGTGCGTCGTCTAAAGATTGCCGGCGTCTACGATTCGCATTTTGATGCGTACGACAATCTGATGATATATGGCAGCCGACAACTTTCGGCGATATTCAGCGGATTTAAGGATAATCAGGGCACAAGCCTGCTTATCACCACCAATGATTTCAATCGGCTTGATGAAACCACCTCCCGTCTGAAGTCTACTTTAGACAAGGCTTGCGCCGAAGGACTCATCTACCGCACCTACAGCCTCGAAAACGCACACGTGGGAGGTGCCAACTATTTCCATTGGCTGGCGATGCTCGATACAAACGTAGCGGTGGTGTTGGCGCTCATGATGATAGTGGGGTGTGTCACCCTCATAAGCGGAATGCTCACCATCATTCTCGACAAGAAAAAGTTCATTGGCCTCATGAAGGCGCTCGGAGCCCCTTCCGGCAAGCTGCGCATGGTGTTTGTATATCTCGCCATGAGGGTGGCTATAATAGGTATGATTGCCGGCAATATCCTGATCTTGCTCCTGCTTTGGCTTCAGGACAGATACCATCTGATAAGTCTCGACGCATCGAGCTATTATATAGATTTTGTGCCGGTGCAGCTCGACTGGTGCGCTTTCGCTCTGCTCAACGCGGGTGTGCTTCTTATCGTGTATCTCTCCCTTCTTCTGCCCAGCCGCATCATCGCCGGCATCACTCCGGCCGATACCATCGCGTCGGAATGACATTCAATTGCTTTTCCTGTAGAGCAACAAGTTCTGCAAAGCAACGTGTGTAAAATAAAAGAATGAAATGAAAGAAATGGCTAATGAAGTGACCGACGGCGACAAGCCCTTGGAAATACTATGGAATTCGCAGTATAAGAAAGTAATGCTGTGCAATTTTCTGCTCTTCTTCGCTTTTTATCTCCTCACCCCTCTCCTTCCTATCTATCTCGACGAGGCCTTCCATGCCGATAAGGATATGATAGGCCTGGTTTTGTCGGGCTATGTGGTGGCAACTCTCGTGGTGCGCCCCTTCAGCGGCTTTGTGGTCGACACCTTCGATCGCAAGACGGTGCTGATGCTTTGTTTCTTCTTCTTTTTCATCTGTTTTGCCGGATATCTTGGTGCCGCCTCACTGTTGATGTTCGCAATTGTCCGCACCATGCATGGCATTCCGTTCGGCTCAACAACCGTAGCCAACAGCACGGTGGCCATAGATGTGCTCCCCTCTTCGCGACGCAGCGAGGGCATAGGCTACTACGGCCTGAGCAATAATCTGGCAATGGCCATAGCCCCGAGTGCCGGAATCTACATCTATCATGCCACCAACAATTTCTCTCTCCTGTTCTGGCTCTCGCTTCTTCTTGCATTCATAGGATTTCTCTGCAGCATGTCGGTAAAACTTCCCAAACGGGAACCAGTGGTAGGAAAACCTAAGATGAGCCTCGATCATTTTTTTCTCACCAGAGGATGGCTGCTGGCTGTTAACATCTGCTTTTTCGGGGTTTGCTGGGGCGTGATGAGCAATTATGTGGCCCTGTACGGTCAGCAGGAACTCGGCATTACCGACGGCACCGGCATTTTCTTCATGATTCTCTCAGCCGGCCTTTTCACATCGCGGTTGTTTGGTGCCAAAAGTCTCAGGCAAGGAAAGATGACCCGCAATGCCGCAGCCGGGACCTTGATATCACTTGCAGGCTACTCGCTGTTTGCATTTGTGGCCGCTCCATGGAGTTTCTATCTGTCGGCCCTCCTCATCGGTCTCGGCAACGGACAGATGTATCCCGCCTTCCTCAACATGTTCATTAAGGTAGCGCGCCACGACCAGCGTGGCACGGCCAACTCCTCCATCCTCATTTCATGGGATCTCGGCATGGGTTTCGGCATCCTTCTTGGTGGCGTCATTGCCGAGAATGCAGGGTTTGTATCGGCATTTCATTTCGTGGCGCTGATGCAGGCTATAGGGGTTGTGGTTTTCCTTTTCCGTACTCGTCGTTTCTACGAACTCCGCCGCCTTGATGAAAATTAACATGCAACCGAAGGAAATGTGTTTAACAACATATAAAATCGTTAATCTTTTCTAATGTATATGCGTTTTATGATTATAAAAATCAAAGAACCTTAATACTGATTTGCTATGAAACACTTTTTTCAACTCTCGTCAAGAGTGGCTGCAGCCTTGATAGCCGTTTCCGCGGTTTCCTTCTCATTTGCTCAAGACCAGGCTACTGAAAAGATAAAAGACCACCGTACAGATCCGGAACTCTTCTTCCTGCAGGAAGGCGATGTTCCCAACAGTCTTTTTCTTCTTCCGCCGCCTCCGGATGGAATGTCGATCACATTCCTCAACGACCAGGCCCGCTACAGCTGGGGCAAAAGCATGCGCAACACTGCCCGCGGAGACACGGCGGTGACCGACGCCCGTGTATCAGGCGATGGCGTACCCAAAGCGTTTTCCGAAGCTTTTGGTGTGGAGATCAACAAGACTGACACGCCTGAGATCTACACCTTGATAGTGGGTATGCGCGAGGATGCCGGCGATTTGGGCACGCGTGAGGCTAAAAACTACTACAACCGCACCCGTCCGTTTGCTTATTATGAGGAGATGACATGCAATCCTGAGCAGCAGGAGGAGCTCTCATCAAACGGCTCCTACCCTTCCGGCCACACTTCCATCGGATGGGCCACGGCTCTTGTGCTTGCCGAAATCAATCCGGAGCGGCAGAATGAAATCCTTAAGCGTGGCTACGACATGGGTGAAAGCCGTGTCATCTGCGGCTATCATTTCCAGAGCGATGTCGATGCCGGACGTCTCACGGGCGCCATGACTGTGGCTCGTCTGCATGCCGACCCTGCTTTCCAGGATCAGTTGCAGAAAGCAAAGAAAGAATTCAAAAAACTTAAGAAAGAAGGAAAAGTGGCAAAGGGTACTCCCGTCCCCACTCCCACTACTTCCGATTGATTGCCATAAGGAGGGGGCGCCCTTCCGTGCGTCCCCTCGCTGTCTCCTCCCTCTTTTCTCCACCTCCTCCATCTCCCCTCCGCTATACTCAACCTATCCTTAATCTAAAACCGCATTACTATGAAAACTCTGCATATTCTCCTTTCCGCGCTCTTACTGGGCTCATCGATGACGGTGATGGCTCAGGACGAGGCTCCTAAGTTCACGATAAAACCTACCGGTCGTATCCTTATGGATGCCGCGGCTTACATAGGTGGCAATGACGATGCCGAAGCAGCCGGCGACACTAAGTTTGTAAATGGTGTGGGAATTCCGGATGTCCGTCTGGGAGCCAAGGCATCCTACGGCAAATGGAAGGCCAAGATCGACATTGGTTTCAGCTATGGTAAAGTAGGACTGAAAGATACCTATTTTGAATATGATTTCAATTCTTCCAATTTCCTCCGTGGTGGTTACTTCGTACCTCAATGGGGCTTGAACTCCGAAACGAGCAGTTCGATGAAACCATCTTATGAAGAACCGACAGCCAACGAGTTCTTCAATGCCAATCCTCGTCTGCTCGCCCTTATGTGGCAATATGACAAGGGGCAGTTCCTGGCCGGCACCTCAATATTTGCCGAGGCGGCTGCCATGACTGAAAACGCAGTGCAGATGGGAAAGCAGGCATGGGGTGCTCAGACCCGCCTCGTATGGCGTCCGCGTCATGCCGATGGTGATGTAGTCCAGACCGGTATCTCCCTCAACTATACTTCGCCCAATTCCGACGACCATGATGGTTTTGCATATACTGCCAACTTCCCTTCGAGAGTATCGAAAATCAAGGAGTTGTCGGCCACTGTGGAAGAAGCGAGGGGCTCTTTCAAACTGTCTCCTGAATTGCTCTTCATCAAAAACCGCATTGCTCTCGAATCGCAATATTACTATATGAACATCGCGCGCAAAAACGGTCTGCCGAGCTATCATGCACATGGCGTCTACGGTATGTTCCGCGCATTGCTCATCGGCGATAAATATTGCTATAATCATGCAGATGGCGGCGTGGCGACTCCCAAGAAGGGTTCGCTGGAATTTGTGGCGGGCTACAGCTATGTGGATGCTTCCGACCACAAGGCGGGCGTAATTGGTGGCATAGCCAACGATGTCAACTTCACATTCAACTACTATATCAACAACTGGATGATTGCACGTCTGCGTTATTCCTACACCAATGTCCACGACCGTCAGGTAGAGAATATGCTCCCGAAGCGACATGTCAACACTCTTGAAGCCCGCCTCCAGATCATCTTCTGACCTCTTACCGAATATATCCCAACCCCAAGATACCCTACAGAGTATTAAGTTGACCATGCCATGCCTCGCCGGCGTTTGCCGCCAATGAAGCATGGCATGGATTTTTATTGTTGCAGTCCGAGTACTTATTTTGTACGCCCGGATTGCTCTTCTTTTGAAGCGCGCCATACTGAGTTGACTTTGTCGCGACCAAAGCGGTAGTTTATTCCAAACAAGACGTATGCGGTATGGGCATTGAATGTCTGGCGTATGGTGTAGCCGGCATATTGTTCTGCCGACCGGGTCTTGTTCCATCCGAAAATGTCGTTTGCCTTCAACTGCAGATTAAGCCGGCCGCAGAGCAAAGAATATCTGAGCGACAGATTGAAAAGTTGGAATGACTCGTAATTGATAAGGTTTTGCTGCCACGGGAAGAAGTGGGTAAAATTAGCACTGAAGATAAGCGTTTTCTGGCGGTTGAGCATTATGTTAGTTGAGAGTTCGAGTTTGCCTGACCAATCTTCCATGCTTTTTATCTTGAAGTCAGGGACATCACTGTGTGAGTATGTACGGAACACCTCACCACCTGCTTTTATCTCCCAGCGGTCGAAGAATGTGCGCTTGTAGTTGGCGTATAATCCTGTCTTGTTTGTGGAGAGGCAATTATATGGCATCGTGCTTATCGTGCCTGAGTCGTCAATTCTACGGATATATCCGATTCCGTCAGAAGCAAATGATGTATAAAGCACGGCATACAATCCGCCGAGGCCATAGTAATTGATTTCGGCGTTGTTGTATATTGTCGGTTTCAATGAGGGATTTCCGGCGGCATATTCATCGGTTGTGGAATAATACTTGAACGGATTCAACTCCCAGAGGTTGGGGCGACTCATTCCCATTGAAAAACTTATGTTGAAAGACCCTATGCGGACTTTATTCCAAGAGAAGTTTACTGATGGAAACAGATGCCCGTAATTGTCGCGGTCAATCCGGAATATGGACTTTTGTTCCCCTCTGGTCCAGGTGTATTCATATCTCAATCCGATTTTAGCCCATAATCCTGATCCAAAGTTGCGCGATGCGGTGATATATGCCGCGGCTATGCGTTCGGAATAGTCAAACATGTTTGATTCACTTTCCGATGAAGTATTATTGCCATTGGTGTGCCTCAGGAAGTTATCGGAGGAATTTAGGATGTCGGTGTAGGCGACACCCGCCTCCAGTTGTGCCGTGGTGAAGAGAAATTTGAAGTCTGCTTTTCCGCTGTGGAAACGATAAGCGGCATTACCTTGTTCGTTTACACCATAATCATCGGAAGCGTTACTATATGTGGTAGCAATGTCGGATAAAGTTGGACTATGACGGTTGAAGTAATTGTATGTCAGCTGCATTGACTCCCCTTTGTCGCCGAAAGTCCAGTCGTAAAAGCCGGTTAGTGTAAGGGAATTGTTGGGGCGTGATTTAGTGATGGAATGCGACGATGAGGAATATCCTCCGTAGTCGGTGAAGTTTGTTCCGTTGCTGGAAACGGTCTGATAGTTGAAGTTTGCAATCGCGCCTAAATTCATATTGGGAGTGAATTTATATCTGAACAGTGCATTGAAACCGGTCTCAAACAAATGTGATTTGGTTTGCGTGGTTGATAATCGTGCCGGAGAACCATCCCGAAACGAATACTGCATATCGTTTTCATTGGTGTTATAATAGTTCGACACACTTGCGTCAAGCGACATTTCCACCTTTCTTGTGGTGTGGCTTATGCTGCCGCTGAAATACTCACGAAGTTTGTTGCCTTGATTCAATGAACCATAGATGCTGCCTTTTGTTCCGAGTGATTCGTTGCGTGTGGTAATTGAGATATACACGGCATTAGCCTCTGCAGCATATCGAGAAGGAGGAGTCGTAAGCAGTTCGATTTTCTCAATATCGTCAGCTCGCAGGTTTTGCAGATGCATTGACATAGCCGAAGCATCAAGCTCCATCAGTATGCCGTCGATGATATAGCGCACATTGCCTTTACCGGCAACAGTGACATTTCCGTTATTCAATGACACGCGCGGTATGCGGTCGAGTACGGTCAGTCCGTCAAGGCCTTTGGCGTATGGATCGTTTTTTACGAGATAGACAAGTTTCCCCTCCTGTTGCTTCACAACCGGGCGTTTTGCCACGACGACCACTTCGTTGAGTTCAAGTTCTCGTTCCCACGAATATGCAGTGGAATCGGACTTTTCTTGTGCGTATAGGGACGCAGGGAGCATGGCCGCTCCTAAGAGCAGCTTCTTCAATGAGTTCATATATGTAGTGGTTATTAGTTACTTAAATGCGTTCTGCGGTCCATTTATAAAAAGGTAGCAACCATTGTTTTCATCATAGCTCAGACCAATGTAGATTTCCTCACCATTGTTTAGGATTACCATTGAACGGAATTTGCTTCCATTGGATATCAAATCTTGCGAACGGGTTGCCCTTGGCAAATCCTTCTCAAACAACTTTGACACTTTATCGAGAATAGATTTATTATTGGTCACTGTGCACCCTCTGAAATATCGATCCAGATTCTTTGAAATATTGATAGATACACTCTGATTTGTGTTATATGAGCCATCAAACATCCGCTCGACATGTAGATTGGGGGCTTTGGCAAATGCGGCTATCGAATATATTGTGAATGCTAATATAAGTATATATTTTTTCATAACGTGTTGATTAATTGTTGTGAGTTTCGTTGATTATATTATTGGCCTTGAGCATGTATTCGCGTTCAGTCAATGAAGCGAGATTCATCAGGGAATCGGCTTTTGCGATTGCGATGTTGGTTGCTACGACTGCCTCGTTATCGTTCAGAAGCTCACCATGGCGGTAAGCTGCAATATAACCGGTTGTATCACCATCCGACATGCTGGAGGTTTGAGAATAGAAGAAAAAACATGCGATTGAGAGAATTGCAGTAAGGCTCGCTGCTATTCCTGAAACAAACTTCCAAATACGGAATTTAGGTTTGCGGGAAGTTTTGTATGGACGGACAATAGCCGGGATATTCATAAGACTTCCGACTTCAATGATGGATGGTGAAGTCATGGACGTGTGGGAAAGAACGTATTCAAGTTCTTTCTCTTCCAAGACGGATAATTTGCAGTCCATATAAAGACGGCAAAGTTCATCCAGTTCTTCCGCTGTCAAGTTCAATTCTTCAGTCTTCATCGGTCGATCATTTTAATGTTTTCACGAATCCGTTTGCGGGCCCGGCTCATATTCATCCTCACAGCCTCCACCGTCATATTCAGTTGCGCTGCCACCTCCTCATATTCAAGGCAATCGTGAGTGATAAGGGTGTAGATATGCATCTGCATATCGGTCAATCCATCAATGATCAGCCTCTCATAGCGTTCCATGTCTTCCGTTGGAGTCTCACAATAGTTTTCAAATTCAGTGTCTACGGTTTCCAACGGCACTGTATGGTTCGTTCTAAGTCGGTCGATGCAGGTGTTGCGTAACACATGCACCAGTTTATTGCGGGCCTCCGCATTGGATTCAACTTCATCTTTTGACCACAACTTCTCAAAGGTGTCCTGTACGGCATCCTTGGCATCCTCATCGTTCTGAAGAAGCCTAATAGCAATGCGGTGCAATTTGCTCCGGATGTCAAGGAATGATGATGTCAGTACGTCTTTTTTCATTGTGTTCTACTCTTGATACGATTGAAGCTCCAAAACGTAACAATTGAAATGTATGTTTCCGAATCTTGTGCTATAAATCATGGCAACGCATCATAATACATACGTCAGCATTACATGTGCCCCGATTTGTTTGCTGTGTAATATTGGATACACCGTCCAACCTCCCCAGGCTCTAATTTCCAAGTCTTCGTAACTTGTAGTTCGCCAATAAAAATCTGCACCGGCGGATATAAACAGCCTTTCCCACAATCGGTATTTCAATGAAGCCTCCAAATGATTGAATGTTGAGTTTGACTTGTCGCCCTGAATGTTGACGGACTTTCCTTCGGGAGTAGTCGACCAATCAAATTTTTGGTCATACCCTTTCCACGTATAGACTTTATAGTACTGGTTGGCCAAGCTTACAATCAGTCGGTTTTTGAACAAAGAGGCATTGATGCCGGCCTTTATGGAGTAGCCTGAACCCCAGTTATAGTTTCGGTGATAATCCCTGTAAAAATCAGTCAGGATTCCGGCAAGTATCAAGCCATTGGCATGTGCATAACCATCAAATACAAAATCATTGGATGGAACATATTTAACCATGACTCCGGCACCGACAGATGCAGGCGCTCCAAGTTTGTATGGAACAACGCACGGGAACAAAAGATCTCGGTTGGGCTCGCGTCTTTTGATGGTGTCGGAATCAAAGAAATCGAAGTGCTGGTACATCCCGACTGATGCCTTGATTTTCTTTTTATTTATAATTTCTCTTGACAGCAGTCGGCCGACAATCTCCACTCTGCTAAGGAGTGGCTGGGTTTTCATTCCTTGAATTTCCATCAGAAAGGAAAAATAGTCGTAGGGAGCTTTTGTTTTCTCAGCAAACTTATCCCCATACTCGATATTGATTTCGGCTGCCACTCCGGCTCGTGTACCTTCGTCATAGTCCCATAGAGTGAGCATCCTTCCTCCTATGGATAGTTCTATGCTTATTGGTGGAATGCCAAATCTTCTTCCTGAAGTTGAACGGCGTTTCCACGCATCTCCGGATATAATACGGGTAAGACCTCGCATTGGATTGACCACAAAGGCGGCAGCCTCTCTGCCGAATCTTTCGACGCCGCTGCTCCTGTCGTCCAAAATAAGGTCTGAGGTGCGGTACAGTACCTCACCGATGGCGGCTCCTCCTATCGGTGTGGCGATTATATCGTTGGTAGATGGATATTCGCACTCCATAAACATTTCCCACATCGCACTTCCTCCGATGGCAAACAGTTCTGATTGCCAGAAATTGAAGCCATTCGAACGCCCTGCATTGAAGAATATGCTGCCGTTGTAGGGGTGGTCAAACATGTTGGTATGAAGATGGTCGTCATCCCATTCAAATCCATGCTTGAAATTCTCTTTGATGCTGTTCCACGAAATATAGGCAAAATGGCCGTCAAGAACATAACGGTCAAAAGCCCATAGCCCGATATTGAAGCCGGCAGTTTCCGCCGCAGCTCTCCAGAAGTGTTTCTTTTGAAGCCGCACGGCATCCGCGGTATCCGGCGGTATGGTGGGCGACACAACATGGTTGTATCCATATTTTGAAATACATCTTTCCTGCTGCAATATCGCAACAGATGTGCTATCCGTCGTGGCAGGGTATGGCGTTGTACGGCGTTGAGCGCACGCTATGATGGGAATAACAAGCAGGATTGAAATCAAGATTGTTTTCATTTTTCATCGAATTATCCCGCAAAGTTACAAACAATAAAAATAAGAACTCTCAACATTTGTTGAGAGTTCTTATTTTTAACATATTTTTATTTCATCAGTTTCAAGCCTTCCGGTCAGGGCATGCAGGCATTGCTGATACTGATTATGTTCCTGTATATCATCATGAACATTCGGATGAGTGCGGATGTTATAAAGAAAAAAAGACCAATATGGACCGGACTGTTTTACTCACCACTTATAGTTCTCCGGAAGAGGCTGCTATCGTTGTCGGCATGTTGCGCAGCAATGGCATTCCCTGTGAGATTGAAAACCGCAACAATCTTTATGTCCCGATTTTCAATGGGGTGGATATTATTGTGTTTGAGAAGGATTTCGAACGTGCCCGCAATTTGATTGAACAACATCAGGAATAATCAGTAGTCACCGGCATAGCAGCGACAATCGGTTCGCTTTTTGTTCCCGTTGATATTGAAGGTCGATAAAATCAAGATGCGCCTCATAAAACCATGACAACTCGCTGAGGTAATCGGTGAGCGATAATTCGCCGCCATCATACGCCTTAAGCAGAAGTGTCGGGTAATCGGTGGTGCTGAACACATTCGCGGGAGTGGCAAGTGCCTTGTCGAGTGTCTGAATCTCAACGTAAAGAGAATTTATGTCCGATTCGAGAACATCTGTGCTTACAGTCATCTGATATTCAGCAGCTGCCTTCGCCGCTTCAGCCGCCTTTACCTTGTGGCGCGATGCAAATAGAGGCACCGAAACTCCGATGCTTGCACCGTTGAAGTGCATCCCGTCTTCAAATTCATGGGCATAACCGATGCTGAAATTAGGCAACCTCTCCGCTTTGGCTACCGAAACATTGCGTTCTGCCACCTGATATTCCGACATGGCTTTCGCCAATTCAGGATTATTTTTAGCGCTTGCAAGATACCGGTCGAGAGGCGCGAGAGGTGTCGGCCTGAAGGTTTTGTCGATTTGATCCAGAAGAGCCTTGCAATCCATTCCTCCGTTAAGAGTTTTCAGATTGCCTGCGATAGCGAGTTTCTCTGCCTCGATATTTGATATCATGCTTTGCACTCTGCTCTGCTCGATTGCAATCTTCGAAAGGTCGAGTCGCGACAGTTCCCCACCGCGTGCAGCGCGTTCTGCTATGGTGCGTATGGAGTCGGACGTGGACATCACATTTTGCATCACGCTCAGCCGGGAATCGGCATACAGATATGCCTCAATCTCATTCAAGATTTCAAGGCGTTTTGTAAGTAACGCAGCATCCGCCTCGGCGCTGTTGGCATTCCTCATGGCCTTGGCAAGGTTACGGCGCGCACCGTATGCTCCCGGCCATTCAAGTTCATAACTGATGCCTACACCCCAGCGGTTGTCTTCTCCTGCCGGTGCCACCATGTAGTCTCCTTCTATCTGAGGATCCGGTGCGTTCGCCATGCCGAGAGTCTCTGCATTTTTAGCCTCGCGGTTAAGTTCTGTAAGCATTCTGTCGCCATTGCGGTTAAGTATGGCGTCGGTAGCTTCCCAAAGAGTGATGGCATGAGATGATGCCATGGTCGTTGCCACAAAAATGGCAAGCGTCATACTTCTGTAATTCATTATTTTTCGTTGTGTGCTTGATACGTGACTATAGGGCATCTGCCGTTTTCCGACGGATGCACATCCATCTATAAAACACCGGGACGAGAAAAATGTTTAGCAATGTTGAGCTTACAAGTCCTCCGAGAATCACTATTGCCATGGGCGACTGTATCTCGTTGCCCGGCTCGCTCCCCCTCAATGCTATCGGCACCAAAGCGAGTGCGGAGGTAAGTGCGGTCATTATGATGGGCAGGAGTCGGTCGCTGCTTCCTTTCATGATGCGCTCTTCCAGCGGCATACCTTCAGCCGAGAGCCGGTTGTAGCGCGACATGAGCAGCATACCGTTGCGTGTTGATATGCCCATGAGCGATATGAAACCGATTATGGCAGGTATGTTGAGTTCTCCCGTGGTCAGGCGCAATATGAGGATGCCACCGATGAGCGCGAGGGGCATGTTGACCATGATGATCAGGGTCTGCATTCCGTTGCGGAATTCAGAATAAATCAGGAAAAAGATCAATGCGAGAGCGAGCAGCGATGTTATGGCCAGCATGCGCGATGCTTTCTCTTCATTCTCAAACTGGCCGCCGAAAGCCACATGATAACCTTCGGGAAGCTCCACATGTTCCGCTACCAGACGTTTTATATCCTCCACCGCACCGCGGAGGTCACGCCCGTCGACATTTGCACTCACCGTGAGCATACGCTCCACATTCTCGCGGTTGATGGTGTTGGGGCCGCTTCCTGTCTTTATGTCGGCTACGTAAGAGAGAGGAATCATTCCGGAATTGCTGTTGATTTTCAGATTCTCGATTCTCTCCTTGCTGTCACGTCTGTTGTCGTCCACCTTTACGGTAAGATCGTAGGGTTTGTTGCCGACAAACACTTCGCTCACTTTTTCGCCTCCTATTGCCATCGACACATATTGGCTGAACTCAGGAATAGTGATGCCGTATTTTGCAAGCATTTCCCTCCGCGGTGTTATTTCTATCTGCGGCAGGGAAATCTGCTGCTCAACGTTTACATCCACAATTCCGGCCACCTCGTTCATCTCCGCTCCGATCTGTTGACCGATGGAGTGAAGTCTGTCGAGATCTTCTCCGAATATCTTAACCGCTATCTGGGCTTGAGCACCGCTGAGCATGGCATCGATACGGTGTGATATCGGCTGACCTATCTCCACATTTACTCCAGGCAAATGATTGAGTTTCTCACGGAGTTCTCCGGCTACCTCGCTTTTGCTGCGTCCTTTGTCGAGTTTATATGGCACTTCCAGCTCCGACACGTTGATGCCAAGGGCATGTTCATCAAGTTCAGCCCTGCCGGTTTTTCTTGCCACATTCCTCACTTCAGGCACTGTCATTATCAATCTTTCGGCTGCTTTGCCTATGCTGTCGCTCTGTTCGAACGATATACCCGGCATGGTGCTGACGTTTATTGTGAAACTGCCTTCATTGAATGCGGGCAGAAAACTCCTTCCGAGAGTAATAAACAATATTGCGGCCACAGCAAGCAGCGATCCCGAAGCGATCATGAGAGGCTTCGGCCTCGCCATCACTTTCTCAAGCGCTGATTTATATTTTTTGCGAAGATAGGCTGCCGTTGCCGGTTCCTTCATCAATGTTTTCTCATCGCTTGCTGTATCACCTCCGAGCAGATAGCTGCACAGCACCGGAGTCAGCGTGAGTGCCACAATAGTGGAAGCACCCAGCGCAACGATGAAAGCGATGCCGAGAGGCTTGAGCAGCCTTCCCTCTATACCGCTGAGGAAGAAAAGCGGAATGAACGATGCCATGATGATAAGCGTGGAGTTAAGAATTGGTTTACGCACTTCTTTGGATGCCTCGAACACAACCTTAATCACCGGCACCCTACTCTTGCCATCGCGCATGCTGTTCTCCCGCAATCGTTTGTAGACATTTTCCACGTCTACTATCGCATCGTCTACCAGCGAACCGATGGCGATGGCGATGCCGCCGAGTGTCATCGTGTTGATAGTCTGCCCCATGAGGTGAAGTATTATCAGCGTCACCAGTATGGAGAGAGGTATGGCTGTGATCGAAATCAAGGTGGTGCGCATATTCATAAGGAAGAAAAACAGCACGATGATTACGAAAATCGCACCTTCAAAAAGCGATTGCCTCAGATTGCTTACCGAAGTCTCTATGAAATCGCCTTGATTGAATATCTCCGTGTCTATTTCTACTCCTGAGGGTAAAGCGGCCCTCATGCTCTGCAGTTCATCAAGAATTTTTTCGGAAAGCTCGATTGAGCCGGCTCCCGGCTGTTTGGTTACGGTGAGCAAAACAGCCGGCTCGGTCCTCACCGATGCAGATCCTATCCTGGGGGTCTTGGCGGCAATCTTTATCTCTGCAATGTCGCATAGACGCACGTTGACGCCGCTTTCACTCCTCACGCTTGCCTGTCCTATTTCCTGAGTGTCGGTCGTGGCTATATTTCCTTTTATCAGATATTCATTACCATATTCATAGATGGATCCTCCCGAGGAATTCACGTTCATGCCTGATGTGGCGTCGGCCACGTCGGTCAGCGTCACACCATAATGGCGCATTTTCTCCGGGTCGAGAAGAATCTGATATTCCATGTCGTCACCACCTATCACTGACACCTGACTTACTCCTCCGAGCGAAAGCAGACGGGGCTTGATTATCCGGTCGGCCATGCTGCGTAGCTGCCCTCCTTCCAGACTATCGGCTGTGAGCCCTATTATCATTATTTCACCAAGTATCGACGACTGCGGGCCCATCACCGGTGTACCTGCTCCCGAGGGAAGGCTCCCTCCTATCTCAGCCAATCGCTCCGCGACTGTCTGGCGCGCAACAAACTGGTCGGTATCCCAGTCAAATTCCACCCATACGATAGAGAAACCGGATGCCGAGCTCGAGCGAACTCTCCTCACTCCCGATGCGCCATTGAGCGCTGTCTCTATAGGAAAGCTGACCGCGCGCTCCACTTCCTCGGGAGCCATTCCGGAGGCTTCCGTCATCACTGCCACCGTGGGGGCGTTTAGGTCGGGGAAAATATCGATTTCCGTGCGTAGCACAACCATGATGCCCGCAACAAGCATGGCGCAACTCGCCATCAACACTGCAATCCTGTTGGATAGCGACCATTGTATTATCTTATTGAGCATAACGATTCAGTATTATCAATGTGAATGTGAGTGTCCCGGAATGGCAGTCGCTGATGTCTCGGCCATCCTTACTACTTGTGCTCCACGTGTCACTACGTCTGAGCCGCTTTCCAATCCTGAAAGGATTTCAACTCTTTTCCCATCGGATGAGCCTGTAGTCACCACATGTTTTTCATATAGTCCTTCCCCATGGAGGGTGTAGACGCATTTATTTCCGTTGATTTCAACTATAGCCTCCAGTGGCACCGACAACACATCACGTCGTGGTTCGGCAATCAGATATACCTCGGCAAAAGCACCCGGGGCTGCTGATCCGTTGTTGGAGAAAGAGAAATAAAGGGGAATATATCCACCTTCCGATATGCTATTGCTGCTTATTTTCTTGCCTCCGAGTTCCTGCAAACTTATTGTTGTGTCGGACGATGCGGGGCGGAAGTTGGCTGTGGTGATACGGCTTACCTGCTGCGCATATTTTTCCGGCACGTCAGCCCGAAGAGTCAGGTTAGTGTTGGCGCTGACCACGGCTATCCCCTGACCCGCTTCAACGTATTCACCATCGCGGGCCAGCAGTTGGGTGATAACTCCGGTTTTTGGCGCTACAACCGCTCCGCTACCCTGCCTTGAGCTTCTGAGAGCTGTTTCTGCCTGTTCGAATGCCGTGAGTGCTTCGTTGTATTGCCGTGTGCTTACCACTCCGTCGGCATGAAGGGGTGTGAGGCGGTCGAGTTCACGTTTTGCGGCGTCGCGCACTGCTTTGGCCTGCGCCGTAGCGTTGCCTCCTTCCACTCTCGTCTGGCTGATGCTTCCGATGGCCGAGGATGCCTTCACCGGCTGCCCGGTGGTTGTCGTCGGATTCAAGGTCAGGATACCGCTTCGCGTTGCCGCAACCATCGCTTCATCGGTAGCTTTCGACTCAATCTGGCCGCCTACAAGAATCACTTCAGAGAAATCTCCACGTTCCATCTTTTCCGTCTTCACTCCGAAAGCGGATGCCTCATGGTCGTCGAGTTTTATCATCCCGGCATGATCGTGGTGGGCTTCCTGAGCCGAAGCCTCATGGTTTTCATCCTGTTCCTTCCCCTGATCTGAACATGAAACCACCGCTGTGCTTACGGCAATGGCGGCAATAGCATGCATAAATTTCCAGTAATTATTATTCTTCATGAGTTGACGTGTTATTGATGCCGCAAAATTATAAAAAAAAACTTGCAACCCGGTTGCAAGTTTTTGAAGTAGTCTATGTAAAAAGAGATGATATCAGAAGGGGAAGTTGATGCCGAGATGAACATCGAAGTTGGTGTCGAGCGGAATATGGTTCTTGTCCATCTTCATGGCGGCGTAATCCATGCCGAGGTTGAAGTTGAAGCCCTTGTTGCCAAGGCTCAGAAGGAATCCGAAATTGGTTCCGAATGTTCCTGTCGCGCCGCTGACAGCCACAGCCACACCTTTCACCGGCTCAACGTTGGCTGAGAGACGGAACTCAGTGCTCGGCACAATAGTGTTGAATTCGGTGGTGTTCATCAGGCCGAAGTGGAGTTTCTGATAGAAGGGGAACTTGTAGTCAACGCCGACACGCATCTTGCCCTGAAGAGCCACGCTTGTACTTCCCACGTCGCCCATGTCGTCGAGTTCATAAAGTTTCGACAGGTCGTCGACAAGGCCATCCCAGCTGTCGCCGTCATCGCCTACGCCAATCACGTGGTCGTTGGTCTCGAACACCTGCGGTCCGTTGGTTGAAGCAAGTTGAAGCGAATTGTAGTTGAGCAGGCCGAGGTCGGTAAGTGCGAATGAGAACACGAAGTCTTTCCATTCGTAAGTGGCACCGAGGTCGATGGCGAAACCGAAACCATTCGGATTGAATTTAATGTCGTCGGTGTTGACACCGCTCACATATCTGTGGCCGGTGCGGTCGTTGACATCAGTCTCGTAACGCACACCCTTCAGGCCGAGCTTCATCTCAGCATCAGCGATGGCACGCCAGTTGTCTTGCTGCAGATCAAGGTGCAGGTCGTTGAAATTAGCTTCGCCGTAAGCCACGGGCAGAAGTGCTTTCAGGCTGACGCCGGCCCTCAATCCCGGCACCCACTTGATGTCGCGTGAATGATTGAGCGCGATTTCAGCGTATGCGTTGGCACGCAGGCGGAAGTTGGTGATGTCGTAATCCTTGTTGGTGATACCTTCCTTTAGCATCGAGAAAACACTTTTCGGGAAATCGAAGCTGAGGTTCTGGCGCACGTTGACTGCAACGTTGTTGTAGCCGCCAAATGCCTTGAAACCAACCTGAAGAATGTTTACCTTCAGATCTTCAGAAAGACGGCTGGTCTCGCTCAGATTGCCAAGGAATTCCGATGCCGACACCTGAGGATTGGTGAAAAGCACGGTCTTGCCTCCACGGGAATATATGAAGTCGGTGACTTTGAAGTTGCCGCTTACTCCGACATTAAGGTTGCCCAATCCCGGGAAACCGACATATCCGTTGCGGTTGCCCATAGCGGGGTTCATCTGCCACCGCATGTTGTAGTTCTCAAGAAAATAGCCTGTCGACGATTCCTGTGCGGCGGCTGTTGCCATCGATGTTGCGGCCAGAAACAGTGCGACGTATTTTTTTGTTATGTTGTTCATTGTTGTTCAGATGATTAGTTGAAGTCTGTTTCGTAATAGCCGTCTACAGTCGCACGGAGGTTTCTCAGCTCAATGTAAAGATCGGGGCCGAGAGCTCCTTCGTTGTCGGGATCGTCTTGCGAGATGATGGCACGGAAGCGTACGCCGTCCAATCCACGGATAGGTCCGTTGGCACCCTGGATGCGGATTGATACCTGTTCGCCTGCGCTGTAGGGAGATACCTTGAATTTGGAACTGTCTTCAGTCACCGGGATGAGGTTGCCGTTCTTATCCACGGGATTTACGCTCAACTGGACACCTACTGGAAGATTGGTGTAGCATTCAGCCGTGAGGTTGATGAATTCGATGTTGACGTCGTCGAGCCCGTCGCTGTTCCAGCCGTCTTCAGTCGTTTCATACACCACTTTCGAAGGACTTGCGAATCCTAACGGTGCGGTGAATTCATAGTTGCCTTGGGCGTTGTCGATGTTGCCGATCGGGAAGTCTTCCGCGTGTCCCTTAAACTGAAGGTTTTCAAGAGTTACAGCGATGTTAGTAGGCAGACCGCCTGTAGAGCTGTTGGTCAGGATATCACCGAGGCCGGGGAAAGGAACTTCGTTGAATCCGGGTGTTGGGGATGCAAACGACAGGTTGGCTCCGTTTTCTTCAATTACGAACTGGTCGCTCTCCACTACTGTCTTATTTCCACCCTGGAAATTAGATGTGAGCTTAACCTGACCGTAGCCCTTGAGACCGTATTGTCCGACAGGGTTGTTGATGACGACTTTTATCACTGGGTTTGCGATGCGTATCTCGGTCTCCGGGTTGTCGAGGAAATCAGGAAGGTCATTGAGCGCGATCGGGTCGATGTTGATATTATCCATCTTGTAATCGATGTCGCCGCTGAAGCTTCTGAGGTCGAATGCCGACACGCTGTATTCTGCGTGCAGATTGAAGTTGCCGAGGTTCACGTTGGTCAGGTTGAAATTGATATCACCCGACTTTATGCCCAATTCGTCGGAAATCTCAAGACTGTTGTTTACCAATGTTCCCTTTCCGAGGAAATCCATGCCTGTAGCGTTGATGGTAAGAGTCGCCATGCCGTTGGCGTCCACGGGCAGGTAAGCCACCTGATATGTGCCGTCGGCCTGGTTGTAGTTGGGATCATCGGTGACAAGTCCCCAGGGAAGTTTAATGTTGAAATTTTTGAAACTCAGGGCATTGCCGCTCATTACGGATGCAGGCACTGAAAGCTTCACTTCCACTTTTATCGTAGTGGTCTTCACATTGTCGATGCTGATAAGTGCAGGATCCACATTGTTGAGATTGATGTGGTATTGCTGCATCGGCATGTCAGGGAGCGGGATATTTACGTCGTTGAGGTTGATGCCGGGTATGTTGAGTTCTGGCATCGAGATGTTCACATCTGTGGGATTGACGGGAACGGAAGCCACATGCACGCCGTTGATATGGAAATCTGAAGTGTTGATGTCGCCACCTTTCTGTATGGCAAACACTTCCTCGCCGTTTATCTCTATTTTAGAGATATTTTCGTTGTCGTCAAGATCTACTACGTCATCAAGTTTGATAGGCGCGAGATTTACGGGAATAGTTAGATTGTTGACTGTGATGCGCGACGTTGTGTCAATGTCGGTAAGGTCGTACTTGTCATCGGTGCATCCTGCGAGTATCAGGCACGACGCGAGTGGCAACAGACCTTTCAGCATTAGTGGTTTGTTGATTTGCATCATATTGCTATTTAGTTAGTTATGAATATTTCTTAAAAGCAAGTTTCCTATTGTCGTATATTTATTATGCAAAATTATAATAATTTTTACAATTTTGCAAATTTTTAACCATTGAAAGGTGTGTGTGTCTATATATTTATCCTTTGCCTTTAGTATTCAGTCACTTATTATGAGGCTTATGTTATCACTGCATGTCGGTGACCTCGCATGTTATCCTGATATTGTCCGGTTCTTTCGCAATGCCGCGCGTCATGTTTTGTGCAGGCGTTATGTCTACAGTATATCTGTAGGAGCGCCCCGGCAACCATTTGGCATCAGGTGTGGATTCGCGCAAGCCGATTCGTGCGATGTTAGCAACTCCGTCACGTGTGTATGATAAGTAAATATGGGTTCCGGTCCAGTGTTGCTGCTGATCAAGAGTGGTTAAAGAGTCCGGAAGCATGAAAAGGTTCTCCGGTCCCACTATTGTCGCCTCTCCGCTTGGGTCAAGTGTATTGCCATCGGATGCCTGGAAGAGAGTGATGGATTCATCGGCGCTATATATGTTCCAGCATTTGAACAGTTCTCCTCTATTGGTCTCGGGTGATGTGGTTTGCATCGGATAATGGAATTCTCCATGTTGATGTATGTTACGGACGTCGATCTGATCAACTTTTATTTCCGAAAATTGGTCGGATGTCTTTAGTCTGACCTGTACTCTCGCAAGTGCATGCCTGAAGTTGAGGCGGATACGCCCGTCGGACTGAACGGCCTTACTCTTGACTGAAATCAGTAGGTCAGTGGCGCAGTCGCTGTTGATATATCTGAAAGAGTGATACCACCATGGGTTGTTGTTGATTTTAACAGTAGAAGGACTGACAGCAAAAAAATCCACGGAGTCATTCTCCGGCCAGTCTACGACCGGAGAATACATCCATGAATTTATACCTGTGCGTGTCACCACCACATTGTCCATCAAGGTTTCCCATTGCTTGAAGGCGCTCACCCTGAAGTCAGGTATGGTATAGGTGGTGGTCACGTCGTTGCCTTGCGAAGTTTCGCCTTCTCTCTCCATCCGGTCGGCCGAGGCTTCGAATCGGATTCCTCCCGATGCCGGAGCAAGGTCTGATTCGTCGCGTGCGCACCCGATTGCTGCGGATGCAATAGTGCATATAAGAAAGATATGTAGGGCGAATGTCTTCATCATTCAGCAATTCTTCATTGTTCAAGATACATGTCTTCAAATGTGGGATACTGGTCTACCGTGACGTCAAACTCTATTTTACCGCTACCCTGAGGCACTCCTACTGTGATGTTGTAGGCGTAAGCTTTTCCAGCCTGCCATTCTGCTGTGGTGTTTGCAGCTCCTGTGGAGTTGAGCGGGAAATAGAGATAGTCGGATTCAGCGCTCTTAGGCCATATCCTGACGCCGGAAGTCTCGTCGTAAACCGCACATTTCACTTTCACGTAGGCTCCGCCAAGATCGGCTGTGGAGGTGGCGAGTTCCTGAGGCAGTGCGAATTCATATCCTGATGAATTGAGAGCGGTATATTGGTCCGTCAGTGTTGCGACCGGTCCGTTGAAGATAGAGATGTCGCTTCTGGATCCCTGGTCATGCCATGTGCCCGCATTACTGGTTTCTGAAGATGTGGTCTGATCAGGATAGGTGAAAGATCCTTTTGTGTTGATGGCAGTCAGTGTCACTTCTGATACATCCACTTTTATCGGAGCCTGCGATGAGGAGGCTTCCATTCTCTTGAATTTGAAGGCCACCTTTGAAAGCGCATGCCTGAAGTTGATGCTGACAGGGTTCACGGTCGCACCTATGTTGACAGAGTATAGCAAGTCGGTCTTGCCCGTCGCATTGTCGTAGTTTTCTATGTTCGGGTTCGGAACGTCTGAGTCCGCTACCTCACCTATCATAGGCGAGATACAATAGAAATTGACAGGAGAAGCGTCGGCCGGCCAGTACATTACAGGAGTGGTCACCCATCCGCTTCCGTCATTTTTAGTAGCCGACACATTATGCATGTATGGCTTTTTATTGACAAATGAGAAGATGCGGAAATTGTCGATTGTGGATGTTTCGGTCACACCGCGCGGTGCACGGGGAACAGTGACGTTGAATCTCACTTCTTTCTGTGAGGGCGCAATTCCGTTGGTGTCGTCGTGTGAGCAGGAGAGAAGCCCGCAGGCTGCGAGCGGAATCAGCATTGCGATTTTGTTGGTTTTCATTTTATTTAAGGATTAAGGTGATGTGTTTCATTTTAAATTTTCATTATTTTGATAATGACTTCATATTGATAATGACTCCAGTCACTCAATACTCAATTAATTTTACGATTTAATTCATCTTCTGACATAAATAAACCTGTGCAAACTATAAAACCTATGCAGACTAAGGTATGATTGTGTTTGTATTAGAACGACCGGGCTATGTGGAAAGTTCGATATCAACTGTATCCCAATCGTCGATTCCTACATCGAGGCCTGAGTCAGGATGCGACGTCGACACGTCGGGCAACTGGATGCCCGAAACGTTTATCTCCACTTCAAATGGATCCGGTGCGTTCTCTATCGTTTCTGTCACGTCCTGTCGGAATACTTTTTTCGTCCCGTCGCGCAGCATGAAATACACCGACAGGATGCAGTGTCCCCGACCTTTGATTCGCCCGAACGTGTTGTTTCTACCCGAGAAACTGTTTCCTTCTTTTTTCCTGAGGCTTCCCGGAATCGTGACTTCTGTCGGGATAAGCGACATGGAGGAAAGGTGAATGCCGGCCGACAGTCCGGATATGGTGTAGCCGGCTATGTAAGCGCTGTTGCTGTTGCCGACATTGTTGATATTCACAGTGTATCTTGCCACGAGTCTTTTCACGTAAAGAGTGAGATTCTGGCTGAAATTCTTCCGCTTGAAAGTATGGGTGTTCGACCCCCAGATGGCATCGGGCGATGTCATTACCGGTTGCCCGGCACTCTCCTCGTCGCGCGGCGGTTGCGAAGACTTCCAATCTTCAGAAAGGCCGTCGGTCAGTCTGGCTTCCCGGCTTGTCGCTATGGCATTGTCGTAACTGTCGGAGTTGAGAAATACTATGTCGGAGGTGTCGCTGTTGTACGACAACACATGATACAGACCGTATGGCAGCCTGACCGTCTCCGTTTTATCGGAAAGTTCAAATCTCCAATACGGTCCACCCCCTGTAGGATAAAACAAAACCGACATAGATTCCGGATGTTCTGCCGTTTGTTCTCCCCAGTTTATGCCGACATTGACCACTCCGTCGGATATTCTGTCCGACCCGAAGTCATCGTCAAGACTGCAAGCCGACAGGAGGATCGCTGTTGCCGCAATTATCGGAATGTGGTATATAAGTTCATGTTTTGTCATTTATGTTTTCGACTTTTGTCGTGATCAGACGTATGTTTTGTCTTATAACGTATGTATGTCGGGTGCGGTTGAATGTGACAGTGATTTAAACATAAAAGGAGCATCCCGCCGGGGATGCTCCTGAATTGATCCACATTCCGAAATGTGTGTTTATGTCACACGTTGTGTGTCAATTCTTTATTATTTTAGAAGGATAGTCGGCCAGCACCGCACGCTGCCAGTGCTCAAGACGTTTGCGCCATTCGCCCAAATTTTCAGGTGCGTTTTTCTCCATAGCCGACACGAAGTTGACATAGTAAGTGATTTTGCCGTTGCTGTCAGGTTTCACTTCCATCAGATAGTTGAGATTGTCTTCCCTGGCTTTGACAAGATTTTCCGGTTCCACTTGGATGCCGATACCGAGTGTTTCTGTCATTTCGGGATAATTCTTGTCAGGAAGGTTGGTGCCCCAGCTTCCGGCAAGACCTCCGTCAGCGATGAAACCTTCACCTCCGTCATCTCCGATTTTCTGCACTCCGGTGCAGAATACCTGGTCGGCACCGGGACCTTCGAGGAATATTTCTGCTGTGAAATAAGGATTCAGGCCATATTGAGTGTAACGCTGGAGCATGTTCACTTTCTTGCCGTTTATTATCCATCCCTCGTCTTCAACTTCTATTATGGATCGTATCGGGCCGGAAGCTATTATCCTTTGGGTGCGTTTCGACACGCTGTCGATTGTAGCCGGCTGCCCGTTGGTGAGTCCGCGGAATGATCCGGCGGCTACTGATTTGCCGGCCCACAGTATGTCGCGGCCGTATCCCTGTGCCGATTGCTCCGGAGTGGTATAGAATCCTGTAGTCTCCAGTTCAAGCTGACGTGCTTTTTTGCCATAGAGGTCGATGCTCTGCCTGTTGTCTACGTAAATGCGCCATGCGTTATACATGCTTTCCATCACAGCGCCATGACCATAGATGGTGTTATAGATTATCGAGTTGTTGGAATTGCCGGGATATGTGATGGCGTCGATTTCAGGATATTTTTTCTTCTCATCGCGCAGTTTGAGATATGCACGCGATTTCTGCTCGAAGGACTGAGGGCCGATTGTGTCGTTGAGAGTTATTTTGATATGTTTGGTATATCCAGGGTCGATGTTGAGGAGAAACACAAGTTCATCCGCCACTCCGTCGCGGTCCAGATCGTCGAGCTGGAATGGAATGTCGTGCGACCCATACACATTTGCTGTTTTCACATCGCCATATTCCGCAAGAGGTATCACCACAGGTATCCCTACCACTCTTTCATTGAGCGGATTGGTGAAGTCAAGCTGAAATTTCACCGGTTCTGTCGCGTTGGCCGAATATGCCATTATTGCGGCAAGCGTTATTGCTGACTTAAGTTTCATGTTGTTTAAGTTGTTGATGGTCCAGGGTTAACCTGAAGCAGAGCCAACCCTGAACCATTATCATTGATATTCTTATAAACTCAAGTTCCGCTTCTTTCCATCAAGTTGTGCCTGCGAAACTTGAATTAAAAATACGACTTATTTGAGCGAGCACTGCCAGCGCCATGCGTTTGCGAGAGTCTCACCTACAGGAGTTTCCGCAGTCCAGCCAAGCACGTTGTTGGCCTTGTCGGGAATTGCCCATATCTGTTCGATGTCTCCTTCACGGCGGGGACCGATCTTGTGGGGAACGGCCATACCGGTAGATAGCTCGAAGTCGTGGATGAGTTCGAGCACCGATACTCCGCGTCCGGTGCCGAGATTGAATATCTCGATGCTGTCGGTGTCTTCGCCATCAAGCATCCTGCGCATGGCCACCACATGTGCTTTGGCAAGGTCTACCACATCTATGTAGTCGCGGATGCAGCTGCCGTCGGGTGTGTTGTAGTCGTCGCCGAATACTGTCAGTTCCTTGCGGATTCCTGCTGCCGTCTGGGTGAGGTAAGGCACAAGATTCTGGGGCACTCCGAGGGGCAACTCTCCTATCTTTGCGCTCGGGTGTGCGCCAATGGGGTTGAAATAGCGCAGTATGATGCTCTTGATCGGCGCGCCGCTGTGCACATAGTCGGTGATGATTTCTTCCGAAATCTGTTTTGTGTTGCCGTAAGGCGATGTGGCGGGCTTGATGGGTGCTGTCTCGTCGATGGGATTCACGTCAGGCTCGCCATATACTGTGCAACTGCTTGAGAACACGATACCTTTCACACCATATTCCGGCATACATTCCAGAAGATTGATGAGGGTGTTCAGATTGTTGCGGTAGTAGAGAAGCGGTTTCTGAACGCTCTCTCCCACTGCCTTTGATGCAGCGAAATTGATGATGCCCTGTATGCCGGGATTTTCTTCAAAAAGTTTGCGCAATGTATTTATGTCGGTGCAGTCACCTTCCACAAATACGGGTGCTTTACCGGTGATAGCCTCGATTCCTTTCAGCACCTCGCGGTTTGAGTTTGAGAGGTTGTCGATGATCACTACTTCGTATCCGGCCTGCTGAAGTTCCACCACTGTGTGGCTGCCGATATATCCGGTTCCTCCGGTCACTAATATTTTCATTTCAGTCGTTGTCTTTTTTACTGTTTAGAAAAGCGGTGTCGGATATGTGCCGGCATCTACAAGAGCTTTGAACTGTGCGACAGTGGCTTCACGGTCGGCTGCAAACGTCACACCAAACCATTTCGAAGGTGTCTGCACCACTTTGAGTGTAGCCTCTCCATTCTGGATAAGGTCGTTGACCACGGTCGGGATGTAGAATTCCGACTTCAGTTCTCCGCCATGTTGCTGGAGGAATTTCACGAATGCTTTCTCGCTGTAGCCGAAATAGTCGGGAGTGAATCCCCACATGTTCATGCTCACGCTGCTTCCTGCCGGGAACGGTTTCTCCTCTCCGTCTTCTACGTGGATGAGGCCTTCTCCCTTGCGCTGGATTTCATGGCATTCCTTCACTCCTGTGAGATATCCGTTGGCATCCACCTGGCAAAGGCCACGGCTTACTCCACCGTTTTCGCTAAGAGTGTTTTCAATCTTGAAGCCGATCATGCAGTATTCGCCTGTTTTTCCTTCAAGGTCTTTAAGAGTGTCGTGCGCAAGCTGGAAACTTTCCGGTCCGTAATAGTCGTCTGCATTGATGACCACAAACGGTTCCTTGATCACGTCTTTGGCCATGAGCACCGCATGGTTTGTGCCCCAGGGTTTGGTGCGTCCTTCAGGTACGGTGAAGCCTTCGGGAAGGTCGTGGATATCCTGGAATACTACCTCTACAGGCACGTGTCCTTCATATTTGGATATCACCTTGTCGCGGAAATCCTGTTCGAAATCGTGGCGTATCACGAATACTACCTTGCCGAATCCGGCTCTCAATGCGTCGTAAACGCTGTAGTCCATGATTGTTTCGCCTGAGGGGCCGAGTGAATCCAGCTGTTTCAGACCTCCGTAGCGGCTGCCCATACCGGCAGCGAGAATGAATAGTGTTGGTTTCATATCTGTCTTTTTTAGATTATATATCAGTTTTTGTATGCGGTTTATATTTTCTCTTGATTGTTTTTTTATTTTGTTGAGCTTCGGTCATCGTCGCAGCAGTGCCATCAGCCTTAACAGAAAATCAAACATCACAACTTTGGCGTTGGCGTTGCGCAATATGTCGTGGTGTGCTCGTTCTGTCTCGGCCATGATCCGCTCCACATTCCTGTTGTTGATAAATGGAGAGAACTTTGTGTTGAATTGCGTCTCTGTGGCAGTCATCAGGTTCAGTTCCGGCACGTTGAGGTTGTAGATGAAACTTTCACGTGTAAGCCGTGAGCAATAAGCAAGGAACCGGCCTATCTTCTCGCGCCCGAATGCTGCAGTCGCTTCGCTCAATATCTTGAGGGCTGCCGCGTTCTTGGCGTATGCGAGGCGCATCATCTGCATGTAGTAGTGCGAAAACTCCATGATTTCACCTTGCTCGCCGGCTAAATCGATAGCTTTCAGCATACTTCCCTCAGCCAGACGTCCCGCTTCCTGCGCTTCCTGCATCGGCACCCCGGCAGATGCAAGAGCGTCGGCAATTTCCCGGTCCGAAAGAGGTTTGAGGTTGATTCTCTGGGTGCGCGAGAATATGGTGGGCAGCAGTTTGTCGGGCTCGTTGCTCACAAGGATGAAAATAGTGTCGGGATAAGGTTCCTCGAGCAGTTTCAGGAGCGCATTGGCACATTGCGGCTGCATCCTTTCCGGAAGCCACATCAGATATGTCTTGTAGCGGTAGGCGTATGATGAAAGTGCCGCCGTGCGCGATATCTCCTCGGCATCGTTTCGGTAGATTACCGGCACTGTATTGCCGGCATCGATCGCTCTCGGCCATTCCTCCTGCGGCATATAGGAATGCTTCGCGATGAAGCTTTTCCATTGCTCCATGAAGGAATCTGTGGAACTTTTCGATGCCCCGGTGCGGGGAAAGATGTAGTGAACGTCAGGATTGTTGTTGTGGTCGTTCTGCAGGCAAGCCGGACATTTTCCGCAGCTGTCGCCTTCCGGCGTACGGTTCTGGCAATAAATGTAGTTGGTAAATGCGCGGGCGAGGCGCATCTTCCCTATCCCCTCACGTCCTGATAGCAGGATGGCATGGGGTATCCTGTCGCTGTCGACCAGATTACGCAGCGCGTTTATGGCTTCCTTATGTCCGGTTATGTCCGAAAATTTCATTTCTGTCCTGTGTCTGACTCTCAATCGGTCAATTTAGTGCAAATTTACAAAAAAATTGAGCCTGTGCCAAATTTTTTTTGTAAGTTTGTATTAATTTTTATTGTCGGGGTATTCCTATACCTTTGATAAATCAACTTCCCCGCAATCTTATTGGATTGCTCCATGACTCTTAAAGCGCTTTGTCTGCATGATATCTTTTCTTGATTCCATAGCCCGTGCCTACGCATCGCTCGACGTCGATCTGTCGTCATATCTGTTTGTTTTCCCCGGTCGGCGTGCCGGTACTTTTTTTCTGAAGTATCTGGCCGACGCATGCGGCCGTCGGGATATTGTGTTGCCCGATGTGCTCACGATGACTGATTTCGCAGAGCGGTTGTCGGGACGCGTTGTAGCCGGGCGCATCGAACTCCTTTTCATTCTATATCAGGCCTACGTCGACCTTCTCAAAGAGGGGGGAGTGAGAAATGTGCCTGAGTTTGATTCTTTCCGCCGCTGGGGAGAGACGGCTCTCTCCGACTTCAATGAGGTAGACATGCAGGATGTGGATGCTTCCTCATTGTTTAAGAATGTGAAGGATCTGCGCGAGATAAGCAGCAATTTCCTCACAGAGGAGCAGATGAAGGTGATGAATGAGTTTTTCGGACAGGCTTTTGATCCTGAAACGGAGGCCAAGGGGTTCTGGAAAACTTTCAACGATAATGACGATAGTGTCATATCTTCAAAATTCCGTCTTTTGTGGCAGGTCCTCGGTCCGCTTCACGAGTCGTTCCGGCTCAGGCTTGAGGAAAAGGGTCTCACGTCGTCGGGTGGATCGTTCAGGCTTGCAGCCGATCGTCTTGAAAAGGGTTGGCCCCTTGATTCCGGTGTGGAGAAAGTGGTGATGATCGGTTTCAACGCCCTTACTTCTTCCGAACGCCGGATTTTTGATGCCCTTGCAGATTTGGAAGATGAAGAGAGCGGTGAGCCGTTCGCTGAATTTTTCTGGGATGCCACGGGGCCTGTCATCTCCGACCCTGCGTCCAGTGCCGGACGATATGTGCAGTTCGATATGAAGCGTTGGCCCATGCCTGAGTGGGCACGTCCGTGGGTGAGCCAGTCCTGCACCGACTCGCTGCCAGATTCGTTGCGGCTCATCTCGGTTCCTTCCAACAGCATGCAGATAAAGGTGGTGTCGGAGGTGCTCGCGGATATGTCGGCTCAGTTGCCGGCCTCCGACTTCAAGGATGCCAAGGTGGCTGTGGTGCTTCCCGATGAGCAACTGCTTATTCCGATGCTTTATTCCGTTCCGGATTCCATCGGCGATGTGAATCTCACGATGGGTTATCCGTTGCGTCTTTCAGCCATCTGCACCTTCATTTCACTACTCCGTCGGCTGGAATCGAGCCGCCGGAAGACAGGAAATGCGATCGGATATTACTATAAGGATCTCAACATGCTCCTCTCGCACCCGTTCAGCCGTGTGCTGTTTGGCAACGGCGTCACAAAGGTCAAGGAATGGATTGCATCCCATCATAGGTTTATCGTTGATATAGCGGATGTGAGGAATATATCACCGGAAATGTCGGAATTGCTTCATCCCCTCGGCGAGGATGCCGGTCCGCATGAGACAGCCCGTTGGCTCGACGGCATCTTGCAGCGAATATCTGCTGCTATTTCGGAAGATGGTGAAAGTTCACCCCGCAATGATGTGGATCTGGCAAATATAGAGGTATATCGTTGCGCGGTGGCGCAGTTGCTGGCTTCTGTAGAGGAGTATGGCATGAACATGGGATGGCGCACTTTCATGGCCTTGGCCGACCGTCTGCTTTCTGCCGAGAATGTATATTTCGAAGGCCAACCACTGCGCGGACTGCAGGTGATGGGCATTCTTGAGACCCGAGCCCTCGACTTCGAGCGCATCATAATTCCCTCGCTCAACGAAAGGATTCTTCCTGCGCGCAGGCGCACAAGGACTTTTATATCAGAATCGCTCAGGAAGGCCTACGGTTTACCTCCCGTGAGTTATTCGGAGTCGCTTTTCGCCTATTATTTCTTTCGTATGATATCAAGGGCCAGGGAGGTGGTGCTGCTCTACGACTCCCGTTCGTCGGATGGCGCGCGGAGTGGCGACGTTTCGCGCTATGTGCTCCAGCTTCAGTATCTTTATGCCCGCGACAGGATCAAGCAGGAATCACGCACGTTTTCCATCACCAAGTCGGAGCTTCACCCCTCTCCCGTAGCGAAGACGCCAGAAATCATGGATGTGCTCCGTGCCTATCTCGATCAGTCTTCCAATGGTCGCAACCTCTCGGCAACTGTGCTGACCAAATATGCGAATTGCCAGCTCCGTTTTTATTTCGAGGAAATCCTCAAGATCAAGACCGACGAGATTTCCGCGGAGTTCATCGATGCGATCACCCAGGGCTCGGTGGTGCACGATGCCATGGAGGCCATGTATCTGCCGGAAAACATGCGTAAGGTCTATCTTGAGCATCCGCAGATTGTGGATGCGCCCCTTGTCGAGGCCTGCATACGCGACACGGCGAGAATTGACGCCCTGATACGCCGCTCGGTAAATAGCCGGTTTTATCATCTTCCGCCAAAGGATATCGACCGGCCACTGCGTGGGTCGGCGGCACACGTTGCCGGTATTCTCCGCAAGCAGGTGCTCGATATCCTCAGGTTCGACCTCAGTCAGGCGCCGTTTCTTCTCTTCGGTGTGGAAATCGACGGAAATGTGGCTCTCAAGATGCCGGATGGGAAATTGGTCAACATGCGGTTTGCAATCGACAGGCTCGATTCGCAGATTCAAAGGATTGACGGTTGTGAACGGGAATTGCGCAGGATAGTAGACTATAAGACCGGCTCCGTGCATGCAAAGGCTGAGTCGATGCAGGCTGTCTTTGACGGAGAGGCCGAAGGCAAGAACCTCCTCCAGCTATGGCTGTATGCCAATATTTTCGATGCGTTGCCCGACAAGAATTTCGATAAAAAAGGGCCGCGTCCGGTAATTGATCTTTTCAGCGAAAATTCGAATCTGCCTGATCAGAAACTTATCCTCGAACTATATGAGGTGTGCAAGGTGTCGACCGGGAAACATACTTATCCTTATGTGGAGAAGGTTTGCCAGTACGACCACGAGCCTCAGAATGCCGTTTTCCTGCAGCATCTGCATGCCATGCTCAGCCAGATTTTCGACGACAAGCAGCCGTTTCATCCTGCGCTTGATGAGAAATCGTGCAGATATTGCCCGTTCAAGACCATTTGCTGGCGATGAAATTTGCGTATGTCGAAATTAATTAGTAACTTTGCGCCCGCAAACCCATATATCTAAGGGCGGCTTCCCGGCATCGTGAATGCCTCCGGCCGGACCCACTGTGTGATGGGAAATATTAATTTATTTTTAGTAACACATTTTCAGAAAATGAAGAAATTCAATCTCAAGGCCGAAGCTCGTCAGGAACTCGGCAAGAAGGCTGTAAAGGCTCTTCGCAACGAAGGTAAGATCCCCGCTGTCCTCAATGGCGGCAAGCTCGTGGAACTCCCCTACAACGGCACACTCGAAGCCGGTGAGAAGCTCGTTGAACTCGACGAAAAGCGCGGCATGATCACTACCGACATCGCCGTTAAAGTTGAAGACGTACGCAAGCTCATCTACACTCCCGACATCTTCGAAATCGACCTCGAACTCAACGGCAAGACCCGTAAGGCAGTGATGAAAGATCTCGCTTTCCAGCCCGTCAAGGATACAGTTCTCCACATCGATTTCCTCGAGGTATATCCCGAGAAGCCCATCGTGATGGAAGTTCCCGTGAAGATCGAAGGTCACGCAGAAGGTGTGAAAGCCGGTGGTAAGCTCCAGCTCTCCATGCGTAAGCTCAAAGTTAAAGCTGTCTACAGCGAAATCCCCGAGCAGCTCGTCGTTAACGTCGATCACCTCGGTCTTGGCAAATCGCTCGCAGTAGGCGACCTCCACTTCGAAGGTCTCGAACTGATGAACGCAAAGAACGCCGTTGTCTGCGCTGTTCAGCTCACCCGTGCCGCTCGTGGTGCTGCAGCTAAGGCTGAGTGATCTTAGCTCACGACGAAAATGTCACAAAGGCGATATGGGATTTCCCATATCGCCTTTATCAATAAGATACACCTATGTTTAGTAAAATTTTAAAATTCTTTGGAATCGAAAAGAATACTGATATAAAAGAAATAAACAAGGATATGAAAAGATATTTGATAGTGGGTTTGGGTAATATTGGTCCCGATTATGTCGGTACGAGGCATAATGCGGGGTTTATGGTGGTCGATGTTTTGGCTGAGCGCGCCGGGTCCTCCTGGAAATCATGCCGTTATGGTGATATGTGTACGGTGAAGATAAAAAACTGTGAGTTGATGCTGTTGAAGCCATCCACTTTCATGAATCTAAGTGGTGTCGCCGTGCGTTATTGGATGAATCATGAGAAATTGCCATTGGAAAATCTTCTCGTCGTGGTCGATGACCTCGCGCTTCCTTTCGGCACTATCCGGCTCAAACAGCGCGGATCTGACGCAGGCCACAATGGTCTGAAGAATATAGCGTCGGAACTTGGCAACACAAACTATGCCCGCCTCCGGATAGGCGTCGGCAATGAGTTCACCCGCGGGCATCAGATTGATTTTGTACTCGGCGTTTTCCCTCCTGAGGAAAAGGAACAGTTGCCCGACATTCTCGGACGTGCCGCAGATTGCGTATCGGCCTATTGCCTGTCAGGCCCCGCTTTCGCCATGAACCATTTCAATTAGACCGAAGACAATTCATTTTAATCAGCCAAAGGCAATATGTAAGGCCGCGACTCATCCGAGCCGCGGCCTTTAATATATTCTCAACTTTCGCGATCTATTGTTGATTTAATCGTGATCGATTGTTGATTCAGTTGATTTAATCGTAATTGATTGTTGACTTAAAAAAGTCGTTTTGTTACTTTCGAGCCTTTGCGCACGAGGTAGATGCCACCTTTCTCAGGTTCTGCTACGCGGAAGCCCTGAAGGTTGTAGTATTCTTCAGCTCCGTCCTCAGCCTGGATGCCGTCGACAGCTGCGGTGATGTCTTTCTCGTTGGTGAAAGAAACGTATACGGTGCAATCGGTTCCTTCAATTTTATCACCACCTTCCATGACGCACAGGTCAAGTTTGAGAGTTGCAGGAATAAGATCCATGAAGCCTGCGTGATGAATGTCAAAATCTACTTTCCCACCTTCAGGATCAAGTGAGAAAGACTTGGAGTGATCATCTGCATTATTACACTGGTCATTGTAGCATATTTGAAAATAGCCTATACCTCCCACTCCATTGGTATAGCTTGGTACGGATTCAATAGAAGGTTCAATCCGTTTTATGGTAAATGCAAGGTCCATGGCCTCGTCATAGATGTTTGTTGCTATTATTATAGCGTCTGCTTTATAACCTTGGAATGGAGTATATCCGGGAATGTCTAAAACTTCTGGATTGTCCTTGGCTACCGGGTCATAGTAACCAGCTATAGTCACAGTCTGACCATTGGATATCGCTTCGCCATCAGATGTAAGGGCGAAGTATGTTCCAAAGTCTTCGGCATTCGCCACCGACATTGATGCAGCTACTGCCGCTAAAAGTAAAAGTTTCTTCATATAGTAAGTTTTTAGTTTTTATTACTAATGCAAAATTACAAATTTTTTTTAACAACTATACTTAATTCATATATAAAAATTACAAAAAAATTGTTAATTTTGCATATTGAAAATATCTTGGACCTTTCAATTTAAGGATCCATGTTGTCATTGATATTTTGTTCTGTGCTCCGCCTGCATGGCGGAGAGATAGTTTTTTAATCTTTCATCATGAAAAATCTTTTAAAATTAGGAATTTCGGCCACACTCATGCTTTCAGCAGCCGCTACTTCTGAAATCCACGCAGGCAATCCTGTGGAGGTGCTGGCTTTTTCTATGCCCGATGGCAACGGTGGACTGAAACTTGCCACACGCGATGGCAAAACCAACAAGTGGCGTCCGCTCGGCAATTTCCATAATTTCCTCAGCAGCGACTTTGGTGCTTGGGGCAGTGGAAAACGCATGCACAATGTGCGTCTTGCTCAAGACGAAAACGGACGCTTCTGGATTGTGTTCAATCCTGATAAAAACGGTGAGGTAGTAGCGTATGCCTCTTCCGATAATTTTGAAGTATGGACACCTCAGGAATACCGTCGTGCAGATTCCGGATACATGAAGGAGTTGCCGTCGACTGTAGTCTTCGGTGAACTGTCCGATCAGGAAGTGCAAGGAAATGAAGTGAAAGGCTCTGTCATCACGCTCGATTCCGACATGGTGGAGCATTTGAACGGTTATATTCATTTCCGCTCCATAGCCGATGCCCGCAACGACGAGAGAATGGACCAGGACCCGTGGCGCTTCCGCAATCTCGGTCCTCTCACAGCCTCCGTCTCACTTCGCAACGGTGAGGCTACCCCTGTCAGCAATAAGTTTATAGGTATCTTCTTCGAGGATATCAATTATGGCGCGGATGGCGGCCTCTATGCCGAACTCATCCAGAACCGTGATTTCGAATATTCATCGACCGACCGCAAGGAGTGGACTCACTCATCGTATTGGGAAACTGCAGGCGGTGCTTCACTTGCGATCGACACTGTCAATCCTATTCATGCCAACAATGCGCATTATGCTTCTGTCTCCACTGGGTCGGCACCCGGCTCGGTGAGCAATGCCGGTTTCGATGGCATAGTGGTGAGGAAAGGTGCCCGCTATAATCTCAATCTCTTCGCGCGCTCGGCCGGCAAAACCCGCATCAAGGTGCTTCTCACCGACAAGGATGGGAAGGTTTTGGCGCAGACATCGCTTTCCGTGCCCTCCTCTGAAAAATGGAATAAGTTGTCGGCAACGCTCTCTGCAAAGGGCGATTGCTCCGATGCACTGCTGAAAATAGAATTTCCGAAGCACTCTCAAGTAGACCTCGATATGGTTTCGCTGTTCCCGGAAAAGACTTTCAGAGGGCATGCAAATGGTTTGAGGGAGGATCTTGCGCAGACGCTTGCCGACCTGAAGCCGAAGTTCATGCGATTCCCCGGCGGTTGTGTCAGTCATGGCAATGGCGTCGACAATATCTACGATTGGAAGGGAAGTGTAGGCCCGCTTGAAGCGCGTCGTCCCCTCCGTAACCTATGGGGCTACCATCAGACCCGTGGCCTTGGTTTCTATGAGTATTTCCAGTTTTGCGAGGATCTCGGCATGGAACCTCTTCCGGTGCTTGCGGCAGGTGTGCCCTGCCAGAATTCATCTATAAATGCACATCACAGTTGCGATCTGCTTACTTCTGCTGGCCAGCAGGGTGGTATCCCTATGGAAGAGATGCCCGCATACGTCCAGGACATCCTCGACCTTGTAGAGTATGCCAATGGCCCGGCCGATTCCAAATGGGGCCGCGTGAGAGCAGAAGCCGGACATCCTGAGCCGTTTAACCTGAAGTATCTCGGCATCGGCAACGAGGATCTTATCTCGGAGGCGTTCAAGCAGAGATTCAAGATGATAAAGGATGCCGTCAATACTGCCTATCCCGATATTGAGGTTGTAGGGACTGTGGGCCCGTTCTTTGAAGGCTCCGACTATGAGGAGGGATGGAATTTTGCACGAAAGGAAAATGTGCCCGTTGTCGATGAGCATTACTATGTCGCTCCCGGTTGGTTTATCAACAACCGTGATTTCTACGACAACTATGATCGCCGCGGCCCGAAGGTGTATCTCGGTGAGTATGCTTCGCATTATCCCGGACGGGAGTCAAACCTTGAGTGCGCGCTTTCCATCGGTCTTTATCTCACCGATGTGGAACGTAATTCCGACGTGGTGCCGATGACTTCATACGCTCCGCTGCTGTCGAAGAAGGGTCGCACCCAGTGGCGCCCCGACCTTATATATTTCGACAATGAGTCGATATCCTTATCTCCCGACTATTTCGTGCAGCAGATGTATGGCGCGAATGCCGGATCTTCCTATATTCCTTCCTCTGTATCGATTTTCGAGGATGGCAAACCAGTCGGTAATGACGACGTCACCAACCGTTTCGGTGTGTCGGTGGTGAAGGATGATGCCTCGGGTGATACGATAGTCAGGATCGCCAACCTGCTTCCGGTGGCGATGAAGGTCAATCTCGACGGATGCCCATCGGGCGATGCCACGCTCACCACTCTCTCCGGCACTCCCCGGCAGACCGACGTGAGCCCGGTTTCGACCGCTCTTCATGTGGATGGTTCAGTCGATGTTCTCCCCTATTCTTTCTCTATTTTGAGAATACATTGATGTTTTTCCAAAAAAAATACATTTTATTTTGGAAATAACGATAATTTGATTAATTTTGTAAAATCAAACCGGATTTCTTTACCCGGCTCGATTCAACCAAACTTTATAATACCATAATTGAATAGCAAATGTATTTATTAGGATACGATATCGGCACTTCTTCGGTCAAGGCAAGCATCGTGAATGCCGAGAGCGGAAAGTGTGTGGCTTCCGATTTCTTCCCCAAGGTGGAAGCCCCTATCAAGGCCTTGCATCAGGGCTGGGCCGAACAGGATCCGGAGAGTTGGTGGGAATACCTCAAGCAGGCCACCCGCAGCGTCCTTAATATCTCCAAAGTTGACCCCGCCGACATCAAGGCTATCGGTTTCTCTTTCCAGATGCATGGTCTTGTATGCGTGGACAAGGATCGCAAGCTCCTGCGCGATGCCATTATCTGGTGCGATTCGCGTGCAGTTCCCTACGGCGAGAAGGCTTTCCGCGAGATAGGTGCGGATATGTGTCTCTCTCATCTGCTCAATTCCCCCGGCAATTTCACCGCCGCCAAACTGGCATGGGTGAAGGAAAACGAACCAGAAGTATTCAGCAAGATATATAAGGTGATGCTTCCCGCCGACTACATCGCGATGAAGATGACAGGCGAGATATGCACCACCCCCGAAGGTTTGTCGAACTATGTGCTCTGGGACTTCAAGGAGAATGCTCCGGCAAGTTTCCTGATGGACTATTTCGGTTTCGACATGTCGATCCTTCCCGAAGTACGCCCCACTTTCAGCGTGCAGGGTAGCCTGACGGATGAGGCTGCCGCACAACTCGGGCTCGCCCCCGGCACCCCCGTGACTTATCGTGCCGGCGACCAACCCAACAATGCACTTAGCCTCAATGTATTCAATCCCGGTGAGATTGCAGCCACAGCCGGTACATCCGGAGTGGTATATGCGGTCAATGGCAAAGTGGATTGCGATCCCAAGTCGCGTGTCAACTGTTTCGCCCATGTAAATCATTCTGCAGAAGCTCCGCGCATCGGTGTGCTTACATGTATCAACGGTACAGGTATACTCAACAGCTGGATGAAACGCAACATCGCCCCCGAAGGCCTCAGCTATGATGGCATGAATCGTCTGGCAGAGTCTGTCCCCGTAGGAGCTGAGGGTGTCAGCATCATTCCTTTCGGCAATGGCGCTGAGCGTATCCTTCAGAATCAGGAAACCGGATGCTCGATACATGGCATAAACTTCAATATCCACAACCGTGCCCATCTTCTCCGTGCCGCTCAGGAAGGCATCGTCTTCTCTTTCATGTATGGCATTGAGATTACGGAAGCAATGGGTCTGAAAGTCGACACCATTCATGCCGGCAATGCCAATATGTTCCTCAGCCCGCTTTTCCGCGAGACTCTTGCCGCCGTGAGCGGTGCCACCATCAAGCTGTATGAAACCGACGGAAGTGTAGGCGCAGCAAAGGGTGCCGGAATCGGAGCCGGAATCTACAAGGATCATGATGAGGCTTTCGCAACCCTGCGGATGATTTCCGAAATAACTCCCCCGGCCGACCGCACTCCTTATCTGGAGGCTTACGCCCGCTGGAAAAACATACTCCTGCGCGAGTCGTAGGCCTGATCTCTTCTCACTCAACATTGTAATCAACCTAATTTAACAATAACTCATAATGGCACAGAAAGAATACTTTCCCTCAATAGGGAAAATCAAGTTTGAGGGCACTGAAAGCTACAACCCTCTCGCCTATCGTTACTACGACGCCGAAAGAGTAGTTCTCGGCAAACCCATGAAAGAATGGCTCAAGTTCGCTATGGCATGGTGGCACACTCTTTGCGCAGAAGGTGGCGACCAGTTTGGTGGCGGCACTAAGAAATTCCCCTGGAATGAAGGCGCTACAGCTGTTGAGCGCGCTAAGAATAAGGCTGACGCCGGCTTCGAGATCATGGAAAAGCTCGGAGTGGAATATTTCTGCTTCCACGATGTCGACCTCGTTGAGGAAGGCAACTCTGTAGAGGAGTATGAATCCAACCTTAAGGAAATCGTGGCTTACATCAAACAGAAGATGCAGGGCACAAACATCAAGAACCTCTGGGGCACAGCCAACGTATTCGGCAACGGCCGCTACATGAACGGCGCCGCTACCAATCCTGACTTCGACGTTGTGGCTCGCGCAGCCGTTCAGATCAAGAACGCTATCGACGCTACAATCGAACTCGGTGGCTCCAACTATGTGTTCTGGGGTGGTCGCGAAGGCTACATGAGCCTCCTCAACACTGATCAGAAGCGTGAGAAAGAACATCTCGCAATGATGCTGACCATGGCTCGCGACTACGCTCGCAGCAAAGGCTTCACCGGCACTTTCCTCATCGAGCCCAAACCCATGGAGCCCTCCAAGCATCAGTATGATGTCGACACTGAGACTGTAGTCGGCTTCCTCAAGGCTCACGGCCTCGACAAGGACTTCAAGGTTAACATCGAGGTAAACCACGCTACTCTCGCCGGCCACACTTTCGAACACGAACTCTGCGTGGCTGTCGACAACGGCATGCTTGGCTCTATCGACGCTAACCGCGGCGACTATCAGAATGGCTGGGACACCGACCAGTTCCCCATCGACAACTACGAACTCACTCAGGCCATGATGCAGATCATCCGCAATGGCGGCCTCGGCAATGGCGGTACTAACTTCGACGCCAAGACTCGTCGTAACTCTACCGACCTCGAGGATATCTTCATCGCCCACATCGCAGGTATGGACGCTATGGCCCGCGCTCTTCTCAGCGCTGCCGACGTGCTCGAGAAATCTCCCTACAAGAAGATGCTCGAAGATCGCTATGCTTCTTTCGACAAGGGTCAGGGCAAGGAATTCGAAGAGGGCAAACTCTCACTCGAACAGCTTGCTGAAATCGGCCGCAAGGTCAACGAACCCGCTCAGACAAGCGGCAAGCAGGAACTCTACGAGGCCATCATCAACATGTATGCCTGATCTGTTCCCGTAATAATATGATCATTCCGTATGGGGCGCGCTTATGCGCGCCCCTTCTTTAAATCCCCATGATTGCGATGATGAAAGCTTTTCTTTGCGCCGCAACCTCCCTTCTGGCGCTGTCGATGTCGGCCCAACGTGCCGATTCCTCGCTCTGGACCCCGGTTCATGATGCTTCTTGCAATGTCACCTACGATGGTAAGGATGTCCTGGCTCTTAAGGCTAAGGAAGTCTTGTCGGCAGCATGTCCCGACGCATATTTCAGCGATTACACCCTCGTGGCCGAAAAGATCGGTGGCACTTCTCAGGAGGCTTTCCGTGTAAGTGTCGACAGCGTTGCCCGCAGAGTGCGGATTTCGGCTCCTTCCGGAAAAGGTTTACTCTATGGCGCTCTTTCGCTTTATCGTCCCGGCTCATGTCGCGACCATGAAGATGCTCCTCATCATCAGCTCAGGATTCTTAATCATTGGGATAATCTCGACGGCACTGTGGAAAGAGGATATGCCGGAAGCAGCATCTGGAATTGGCATCAGCCGCTCTCGCAGGAGCGTAAGGCCCTATATGAAAGATACGCGCTTGCCAACGCTATGGCCGGCATCAACGGCACGGTGCTCAACAATGTGAATGCCTCGCCTCAGATGCTTGGCGATGACATACTGAAGAATGTGGCGGAGGTGGCCGATGTGTTGCGTCCGTATGGACTGAAGGTATATCTGTCGGTCAATTTCGCTTCGCCAAGTGCGTTAGGGGGACTGCCCACTGCTGATCCGCTCGATAAACAAGTGCAGGGGTGGTGGAAGGATAAGGTAAAAAAGATTTACTCGCTGATACCGGATTTCGGGGGCTTCCTAGTGAAAGCTAACAGCGAGGGACAACCGGGACCGTGCGATTTCGGCCGCAGTCATGCAGAGGGCGCCAACATGCTGGCCAAGGCATTGAAGCCTTACGGTGGCATAGTGATGTGGCGTGCTTTCGTGTATAGCGCCGACGATCCCGACAGGGCAAAACAAGCTTATTCTGAATTCATGCCGCTCGATGGCAAGTTTGCAGATAATGTCATGGTGCAGGTCAAGAACGGACCGGTCGATTTCCAGCCACGTGAGCCGTATAGTCCACTTTTTGCAGGCATGAAGAAGACGCCGCTCATAGCGGAGCTGCAGATAACGCAGGAATATCTCGGACATTCCAATCATCTTGCATATCTTGCTCCTATGTGGACTGAATTTTTTGATGAGGCACCCTGCTCCGATGTGAAAGGAGTGGCAGGAGTGGCCAATATTGGCGACAATCCTAATTTCACAGGTCATCCGCTCGCGCAGGCAAATTGGTATGCTTTCGGTCGACTTGCATGGAATCCGGAATTGAAGTCTGCTGATATCGTGAGGGAATGGGCCGGTATGACTCCCTGGATCAATGCCGAGGGTGACGATATGGATGCGTTTGTAGATATGATGGAGTCAAGCCGTGAGAATGTGGTAGACTATATGATGCCCATGGGGCTGCATCATCTTTTTGCATGGGGGCACCATTACGGTCCTCAGCCATGGTGCGAGATTGATGGAGCTCGTCCCGACTGGTTGCCGAAATACTATCATAAAGCAGATGCCGAAGGCGTTGGTTTCGACCGAACGGTTGCCTCCGGCAGCGGTGCCACGGCTCAGTATCCCGCCGAATTGAGCTCCATGCTCGAGAATCCTGCTTCGTGTCCGGAAAAGTATATCCTCTGGTTCCATCATTTGCCTTGGAACTACCGTTTGACGTCTGGTGAGACTGTATGGCAGGCGCTTAATCGTCACTACGATGATGGCGTGGCGGGTGTAGACCGGATGCGCACTATATGGAAAAATCTCGATGGCGCCGTAGAAAAGGACATCTATGAAGATGTTTCCGCCCGCTTGCTCACTCAGCATAAGGATGCGATATGGTGGCGTGACGCCTGTCTTGAATATTTCGGTGATATCGCCGGCAAGAAACCGCTCCGCAATTCCATGCGCCGTCTTGAAGACATGAAGAAAGTAGACCTTGGTATCGACAACTACACCTGTCCTTCACCGGCTCTTCTCGATAGCCAAAGATGATAAGTGACTCAAATAAACGATCTAATATCCGGTGGCTTGAAGTCGATATTTATTCAAGCCGCTTCTTCAAACCAAACTAATGTAGATATGAAAAGAATTATTGCTTTTTCCGCTTTTTGCTGTGCCCTGTCGGCAGCTGCGGTTGTCACTCCTGCCCGCATCATCCAGGATGGCATGGTGGTGGAGTATTCCAAACCCCTCACTCTGTGGGGCACCGCTGACCCAAATGAAACTTTCGACGTCAAGATCAACCGAAGCCGTAAGGCCAGGGTCAAGGCAGACGCTGACGGCAACTGGGAAGTAAAGCTTCCGGCTCTCAAACCCGGTGGACCATATACCATCCAGATAGGTGATAAAACCATCAGCGATGTCCTCAGCGGCGACGTCGTGCTGTGCTCCGGGCAGAGCAATATGGAATTATATGTATATAGGGTTGAGGATATGTATGGCGACACGATTGCGAAGTATTCCAACGATAAGGTGCGCCAGTTTATCGCACCTAAAGAGATCGCGTTCGATGGTCCGCAGGCAGATCTCATCGGTGGCGCATGGGTGAAGACTTCCCCTTCGTCGAGTGCCAATTTCTCGGCTCTCGGCTATTTCATTGCGATGGAAATGAATGCACGTACAGGTCGCCCGGTAGGCATCATCAACTGCAGCTGGGGTGGCACTCCTGTTGAGGCATGGATGAGTGAGAAATCGCTTACGGGCTATCAGAAACAGCTTGCCCAACTAAAGATTGACCGCGATGCAGGCTATCGCGAACGAGTGACTGCTGCCGAGCGGGAGAAACAAGGGCGCTGGAATACCGCTCTTTGGGCCGGCGATCCCGGCAGGAAGGAGCATTGGGAAGCAAAATCTACCGATGTGGCAGGTTGGACTGATGTCGATATCCTTAAGGACAAATCATGGACAAATGATGGCGTGTCAAACATCGGCGGTAGCCATTGGTTTGTCAAAAAGGTGAATGTGCCCGCCGATCTGGCCTCACAACCCGCCACCCTGCGCATGGGCGTGCTTGTGGATTCCGATTCGACCTACGTCAACGGGGAATTCGTCGGCACGGTCTCTTATTGCTATCCTCCCCGTAAGTATAAACTGCGCGATGGTTTGCTGCAGCCGGGTGAGAACACCATCGCAGTGCGTCTTGTTTCCAATGGCGGTCGCGGCGAGTTTATACCGGAGAAACCATATAAGATAGTATTTGCCGACGGTAATGAAGTGTCGCTCGAAGGCAATTGGAAATATCGTCAGGGCATGCGTATGCCGGCGGCTCCCGGAAGCACGTTCTGGTGCTACTCTCCTACTGTTCTGTATAATTCCATGATCGCGCCACTGTCGCGGTATGCTGTCGGCAATGTGGTATGGTATCAGGGCGAGAGCAATGTCAGCAACCGCAATCAGTATGGAGATCTCCTCACCCGGATGGTAAGCCTGTGGCGCGATGATCGTAATGACTCGGCACTTCCCTTCCATGTGGTGGAACTTGCAAACTATATGCCTGAGTCGGACGTGTATGGCAGAAAGGCATGGGCTGAGATGCGGGAGGTGCAGAAGTCAACGTGCGATGCACTCGCTAATTGTGAACTTGTGGAAAACTACGATCTCGGCGAGTGGAACGATATTCATCCTCTCGATAAGATGACCCTCGCCCGGCGCGTGGTTGCCAAGATGCCCTTGAAGGCGGTGAAATCAAAAAAGAAAAAATAGTTACTTATCAATAACCTCATGTTTCGCCAACAGGGCGAAACATGATTCAATAATTCTTCCATGCTCATCATTCCTAAAAAGTATAAGCAGAAGCTTCTTGCCGAGACCACGGAGGTTGCGATTCAGAAAATAAAGGATTCTTTTCAGCGGGAGCTCGGACGCGCTCTTAATCTGCGTCGCGTCACGGCACCTTTGTTCGTGCTTTCCGGCACAGGCATCAACGACGACCTCAACGGCGTGGAAAGTCCCGTTTCGTTCCCTATTCAGGCCTGTGGCGGCAGGAGAGCTGAGGTGGTGCATTCATTAGCCAAGTGGAAACGCCTGAAACTCCATGCCTACGACATTGCTCCCGGCTTTGGCATATATACCGACATGAATGCTATCCGTACTTTTGAGGATCTCGACAATCTTCATTCTCTTTACGTGGATCAATGGGATTGGGAGAAGGTCATTCGCGATGAGGACCGCAATGTGGCATTTCTCAAGGATATTGTCAGGAAGATATACGCGGTAGTCAAAAAAATTGAGAAAGATATCTATGAGCAATTCCCTCATATCACTCCCTTGCTCCCCGATGAAGTCACATTCATACATGCCGAGCAACTCCTCCGCATGTATCCGGATTTTGACCCGAAGCAACGGGAGAATGAGATTGCCAGGAAATTCGGAGCCGTATTCATAATAGGTATCGGAGATGCGTTGTCTGACGGAAAACCGCACGATGGACGCGCGCCCGACTATGACGAATGGATTAGCCTGAACGAGGAAGGATATCATGGCCTCAATGGCGACCTTATTCTCTGGAATCCTGTGCTGGAGACAGCTTTCGAACTTTCTTCGATGGGTATTCGAGTCAGTCCGGAGTCGTTGCGCAGGCAACTGATGCAGCGCTCCTGCATGGAGAGGGCAGACCTGCCGTTTCATAAAGCACTGCTCGAAGGCTCTCTTCCCGCTTCAATCGGTGGCGGCATAGGCCAGAGCCGGCTCTGCATGTTCCTGCTGCAGAAAGCCCACATAGGCGAAGTTCAGGCTTCCATCTGGCCCGAGGAGCAGATCAGGGAGTGTGAGCGTGCGGGAATACATTTATTATAGTAATATTCAAGTTTGGCCGTTTTGGTCAAACTTGAATTTTTTTCATGCTTCATAAAGCGTATTTTCCAACTTTTTTGTAATTTTGCATTGTATTTCCGGTCGCGGCATCGAGATGCTTTGTGCCGGATGGCTATTTCTAACAGGTAACAAGCTTAACTTGAAATTCTTATGGGAGGTTTTTTTGGCGCAGCCCTAAAACGTAAATGTGTCAACGACATCTTTTATGGCGTTGACTATAACTCGCATCTCGGCACGCGCCGTGGCGGTATGGTGACCTACGATGAAGTCGACAGAAGATTCTGCCGGTCGATCCATTCTCTTGAAAGCAGCTATTTCCGCACAAAGTTTGAGGCGGAACTGCATAAGTATAAGGGAAATATCGGTATAGGCGTCATCTCCGACACCGATCCGCAACCTATCACGATGAATTCTCATCTCGGACGATATGCCATCGTCACTGTGGCAAAAATCGACAATATCGATGAGCTGGAGAAAGAGCTTATTGACAAGGGAGCACACTTTGCCGAATTGAGCCAGGGAACTACAAACCCGACCGAACTTGTGGGTCTGCTCATCAATGAAGGCAAAACTTTTGTGGATGGCATCGAGAATGTCTTCAACAAGGTGAAAGGATCTTGCTCAATGCTTATCCTCACAGAAAACTCCGTGCTCGTAGCCCGCGACAAACTTGGCAGAACTTCTTGCGTGATAGGTAAGAAAGAAGATGGCTATGCCGTAAGCAGCGAGTCCACCTCCTTCCCGAATCTTGATTATGAATTGCTGAGAGATGTTGGCCCGGGCGAAATCATCGAACTTCGCCACGACGGCCTCCGCCAGCTCCGGCAGCCTAACAAGGAGATGCAAATCTGCTCCTTCATGTGGGTATACTATGGTTTCCCCACTTCTACCTACGAGAACCGCAACGTAGAGGAAGTCCGCTTCAAGTCCGGCTATGCGTTTGGCCAGCAGGATAAGGAAACTGAAATAGATTGCGTGGCCGGTGTGCCGGATTCGGGCGTCGGTATGGCCATCGGTTATGCAGCCGGACATGGCACTCCCTATCAGCGTTGCATTTCGAAGTACACTCCTACTTGGCCGCGAAGCTTCACTCCTTCCGACCAGTCGATGCGAAGCTTCATCGCGAAAATGAAACTTGTTCCCAACAAGGCTATGCTTGATGGAAAACGCGCGCTCTTCTGCGATGATTCAATCGTCAGGGGTACGCAACTCAACGATAATGTGAAAGTGCTTTACGATTGCGGAGCGAAAGAGGTTCACATGCGCATCGCTTGTCCTCCCCTCATTTATGGTTGCCGCTATCTCAACTTCACATCATCGAAGTCTGAGATGGAGTTGCTCACTCGTCGGGTGATTGAGGAATTGGAGGGCGACCCCAACGCACACCTCGAAGAGTACGCCACCACAGGAAGCTGTCGTTATTGCAAGATGGTGGAGAAGATACGCGAGCGCTACGGCCTCACATCGCTGAAGTTCAACACCCTCGAAAATCTCGTTGAAGCCATCGGCCTTCCGAAAGATCAGATCTGCACCCACTGCTTCGACGGCACCTCTCACTTCTGATCATAAATCGCTGCAAGTATCTATAAAAGCAAATTCCAACAAATGACTATACCGAGGCATTTCCCTAAAAAGAGATGCCTCTCTATTTTATCCTACTATCAAATCCTGCTGAAAGTCTAAAGATGACTGTAAAAATCTTATAGACCAATATCCGGCCTAATCACAAGGCATTCCTAATCAGAAGTCTTTTAAGGTGATGCTGCTACCCGTCATGAACCTCCCTTTACATTAAAAAATCTATGTTTTAATAAAAAATAAGTGTTTTAAGTGTGTTTTTCCGAAAAAAAGAACTATATTTGCATTCACATTTGTATACGAATTTTTTTTAACTTACACTCATGATAGAAACGTTATCCTCTCTCGACAACCAGATTCTATTGTTTTTCAATGGAAATCATACTGCTTTTCTTGATGAATTCATGTCGCTTATCACAGGTAAATGGATCTGGATTCCATTCTATCTCGTGCTGATCGACTTCTTGTTTAAGAAACTCGGTCCGAAGCGCGCAGCCCTTACGTTGCTCGCCGTGGTAATCGCCATTGTTATGACCGATCAGGTTTGTGCAAGTGTGATCCGACCGGCCGCAGCCCGTCTGCGCCCGTGCAATCCCGACAATCCGATTTTTCAGTTCATCACTATTGTGAAAGGTATCGCACCCGGAGGCTACAGTTGGCCTTCATGCCATGCCGCCAACACTTTCGCGCTCGCCACTCTCCTTTCGTTTGTATTCAGAAACCGGGCTTTCACCTGTTTCATCTTCTTCTGGGCAGTGATGGTCAGCATCTCGCGCCTTTATCTTGGCGTCCACTATCCTTCCGACATTCTTTCAGGCGCGGCATTCGGCAGCATCTTCGGTTACCTGTCGCTTGTGATAGTTGAAGCATTGACTTCATCCGCTCCGAAGTTTTATTCTTTCATCCGCCAGTCGCTTCTCCCACGATGAGAATATTCAGATTTATCGCGGCTGCCGCGCTTGCAACTGTAGTATCATCCGGTCTTTACGCACAAAGACCGGATTTGTATTGGAGCGTGGATCTTCAGGCGGTATTCGACAACCGGGAAGGCGACACGCAATATGCCGATGCCAAAACATTCTTTCAGACCCAGCTCTCGCCTGAAATCGGACTCTCTCTTTCCGAGGGTCGCCACCGGATAGCCGGTGGCGTGGTCTGGACACAACCTATCGGTTGCGAATGGGACGGACATCGCCTTTCTCCTACTCTCTACTATAGATACCAAAACAAGGGTCTTCGCTTTGCAATGGGTATGTTTGGCCGCGACCAACTCTATGCAGAGATGCCCAATTTTATCTGGAATGATTCAGTGAAGTATGCTCAGCGCAATATGCGCGGTGCCATGATCGCTTACCGCAACGGTGACGGCTATTTTCAGGCGTTTGTAGATTGGCGTGGAATGCAGACTGAGAAGCAGCGTGAGGCTTTCAATATCATTGCATCCGGCGAGCGGCTATATAAGGATGGCAGATTCCTTTGGGGTGGAGTTGCCATGATGAATCATCTCGCCCTTGACAAGAATCCGCAGCATGAAGAGCAACATGTCACAGATAATCTGCTCTACAACCCCTACGTCGGCGTGAATATTGCCAAGATGGTGGCATCTCCTCTCGATTCCTGCAGTTTGCGTGTGGGTGTGCTCGGTGCTCTTACCCGCGATCGTGGCGACAATCAATGGAAAACTCCCGCAGGTGTGTGGGTAGACTTCGACATAGCATGGAAGTTTCTTGAACTGAAAGATACGTTCTATGCCGGAGGAAAGTTGTTTCCCTATTATTCAAAGTTTGGCTATATTCTTGATCAGGGAGAACCCTATTATGCCGCATCGCTCTACAACCGCACATCTATCGCCGCCTATTTTCTCCGACGCTCCTTCATGAGCATCAAGGCCTCTCTTGATTTCAACATAGCGCCCTCCCATTTCAACTTCTATCAGCGCCTGATTCTCGAATTTTCCATTTGATTCCGCATACATATCATGAGCCTCCGACCTCCTCCCAATCCGGGAAGGTCGGAGGCTTTTTTTATTTTTAAGTCGTTTTTATTTGCAAATGTGGAGTTTTTTTGATATTTTTGCATAGTGAAGTGGAAACTTCAAAATGAGAAGGGTTAAACTTGTTTTTTAATAAGAATTTGTCACGTTTCCGTCGTGTCAAATGTCATAGTTAAAGATAAGGGTAAACATCTTCAATGTATATAACTAACCTGTTGTGTCAACCTGACAAGAAAAGATATATAATCATATAACAATCATGAAAGTTCTAAACAAACTGACCGCCCCGAAAGCGACGGCCCCCGAAAGAATCATTCAGTTTGGCGAAGGTAACTTCCTTCGTGCTTTTGTAGACTGGATCGTCAAAAACATGAATGAAACGACTGATTTCAACGCTTCAGTAGTTTTACTTCAGGGCACACCCTACGACTTCGATATGAAGCTCCTCTCCTCGCAAGACTTCCTCTTTCACGTCAATCTTCAAGGTCGTCTTAACGGCGAGATTGTAAACTCATTCAAAAGAGTAGACGTCATCAGCCGCGGTCTCAGCCCCTGGGGACAGCACGACGCAGTGCTCGGCCTCGCTGTTCAGCCTGAAATAAGATTCGTAATCTCAAATACCACAGAAGCCGGTATCTCTTTCGACCCACAGTGCAAACTGGCGGATACTCCCCCGGCATCCTATCCTGCAAAGCTGACCCAGATTCTCTATACCCGCTACAAGGCATTCAACGGTGACCCCGACAAGGGCCTCATCATCATGCCTTGCGAGCTCATCTTCGAAAACGGTCATCATCTCAAGAAATTCATCAACGACTATATCGATCTCTGGAAAGAGGAACTCGGTGCTGACTACGAGGGATTCAAAAACTGGTTCAATACATACAACTATGTTTGCGCCACACTCGTAGACCGTATCGTTCCCGGTTTCCCGAGAAAGGAAATCGCTTCCATCCAGGAAAAACTTGGCTACAAAGACAACGTAGTAGTGCAGGGTGAAGCTTTCCATGTATGGGTGATTGAGCGTCCTGAAAACATGACCATCGAGCAGCTTCGTGCTGAATTCCCCGCTGAAAAGGCAGGTCTCAACGTAATCATCACCGATTCGGAAGCTCCCTACCACGAGAGGAAGGTAACTCTTCTCAACGGTCCTCACACCGTGCTCTCGCCCGTAAGCTACCTCAGCGGCGTCGATATCGTGCGCGATGCCTGCAATCATCCCGTGCTTGGCAAATATATCCATAAGGTGCAGTTTGATGAACTGATGCAGACTCTCAACCTCCCCATGGACGAACTCCAGGCATACGGCGAAAGCGTGCTTGAACGCTTCAACAACCCGTTTGTTGATCATCAGGTCACTTCCATCATGCTCAACTCATTCCCGAAATATCAGACCCGCGACCTCCCGGGCGTGAAGACGTATCTCGAACGCAAGGGTGAACTTCCCAAGGGTCTCGTGCTCGGTCTTGCCGCCATCATTACTTATTATAAAGGTGGCAAACGTGCAGATGGCGCACCCATCCAGCCTAAGGATGATCAGAAGATCATGGATCTTCTCACCGAACTCTGGGCTACCGGCGACACCCGCAAGGTGGCGGAGGGAGTTCTCGCTGCCGATCAACTCATCTGGAAGGAACATGGCGACCTCAACAAGATTCCGGGTCTGACCGACCTCGTTGTTGAATATCTCGACAGCATCCGCGATAAGGGTATGCTCGCCACAGTGGAAAGCATTCTCTGATTGCAAAGAAGTTGATAATGCATATATCAAATTCCCAAGAATAATTCATGATGCATAATGCACGCAAAAGGTGCATTATGCATTGTGTGTAATATTCAGTCAAATGAAAGATTATATCAAAATAAATCCCGCCGACAATGTTGCTGTGGCCATAAATCCCTTGAAATGTGGTCAGAAGGTCGACGTCGACGGTCAGTCATTCTCTCTTGTCGCTGACATACCCGCCGGACACAAGTTCGCGCTGAAGGATATCAGCGAGGGTGAGAATGTGGTCAAATATGGTTTCCCGATCGGTCATGCGCGCCACGATATCTCTCTTGGCGCTTTCCTCGACGATCACGATATCAAAACCAATCTCGCAGGCCAACTCGATTATTCCGATGTAAAGCGGAAACCCGTAGAGAAATGCCATTGCGAGGGAGGTGAACGCACATTCAAAGGTTATCTTCGCGCTAACGGTGAGGCAGGTGTCAGAAACGAGATCTGGGTCATCCCTACCGTGGGTTGCGTCAATGGTATTGTAAAGCAGATTGTAGACCGCCTCAATGCTGAGACTGGTGCTGAAGGTGTCGACGGCATCTTCGGTTTTCCTCACAACTACGGTTGCTCGCAATTAGGCGACGACCATGAGAATACAAAAAAGATTCTCCGCGACATGGTGCATCATCCCAATGCCGGTGGTATTCTTGTCGTTGGTCTTGGTTGCGAAAACAATCAGCCCAAGGTGTTTGAGGAGTATTGCGGCGACTACGACAGGGAGCGCGTCAAGTTCATGGTTTGTCAGGAAGTTGAAGGCAACGAAGTGGAGTATGGACTCGACATCCTGCGTAAGCTTTATGAAAATGCCCGTAAAGATACCCGCACGGAACTTCCCGCCTCAAAACTCCGTATTGGTCTGAAGTGTGGCGGCAGCGATGGCTTCTCCGGCATCACCGCCAATCCGCTGCTCGGTGAGTTTTCCGATTTCCTCTGCGATTGCCAGGGAGGTACTACCGTGCTCACTGAGGTGCCCGAAATGTTTGGCGCGGAAACTATCCTCATGCAGCGTTGTGCCGACGATCATCTGCTCGATCAGACAGTCACTCTTATCAATGACTTCAAGGAATATTTCCTGAGCCATGGCGAACCTGTGGGTGAAAACCCCTCTCCCGGCAATAAGGCTGGCGGCATCTCCACTCTTGAGGAGAAGGCTCTCGGATGCACCCAGAAGAGCGGTAAGAGCGAGGTGAAAGGTGTGCTCGCCTACGGTGAGAGAATATCCAATCATGGTCTGAATCTTCTCTCCGCTCCCGGCAACGACCTCGTGGCTTCCACTGCCCTCGCAGCTGCCGGTTGCCAGATAGTTCTTTTCACTACAGGACGTGGCACCCCTTTCGGAACGTTCGTCCCCACCGCGAAAATCTCCACCAACAGCGGACTGGCAAAAAGGAAACCCGCATGGATCGACTTCAATGCCGGAGTGCTCGTGGAAGACGCTGACATGAAAGAAGTAGCCGTAAGATTCATTGACTTCGTGCTCGCTGTGGCAAGTGGTGAGAAGGTGAATTCCGAAAAAGCCGGAATCCACGAGATCGCAATATTCAAGAATGGTGTAACCCTTTGATCATAATCAATTAAAATCTAAATATATGAAACCCTTCATGGACGAAAACTTTCTGTTGCAGACTGAGACTGCGCAGAAACTCTATCACGAGCATGCGGCTAAAATGCCCATCATCGACTATCACTGCCATCTGATCCCCAAGATGGTGGCCGACGACCACAGATTCTCTTCCATCACTGAAATCTGGCTTGGCGGTGACCACTACAAGTGGCGCGCAATGCGCAGCAACGGTGTGGAAGAGCGTTTCTGCACCGGCAAAGACACTTCCGACTGGGAGAAATTCCAGAAATGGGCAGAAACTGTTCCCTATACTTTCAGAAATCCTCTTTATCATTGGACTCACCTCGAGCTCAAGACTGCTTTCGGAATCGACAAACTCCTCAATCCCGAAACAGCAAAGGAAATCTTCGACGAGTGCAACGATAAGCTCCGCAATGATCCCAACATGACAGCTCGTGGTCTGATGCGCCGCTACAATGTGGAGACAGTCTGCACCACTGATGACCCCGCTGATTCGCTCGAATATCACAAGCAGGTGAAAGACAGCGGCTTTGAAATCAAGATGCTTCCCACATGGCGTCCTGACAAGGCAATGGCCATCGACAAACCGGCTGAATACCGCGAATATATGGCCAAACTCGGCGAGGCTGCCGGCATCGAGATCCGCACATTCAATGATCTCGTCGACGCTCTTCAGAAGCGTCATGACTTCTTCGAGGAAATGGGCTGTCGTCTTTCCGACCACGGCATCGAGGAATTCTATGCTGAAGAATACACACAGCCGGAGATCGACGCAATGTTTGCCAAAGTGATGAACGGCGGCGAACTAACTCCTGAGGAAGTCGACAAGTTCAAGAGCGCGATGATGATAGTATTCGCCGAGATGGACTATGAGAGTGGCTGGACACAGCAGTTCCACTATGGCGCTATCCGCGACAACAACTCCAAGATGTTCAAGCTTCTCGGCCCCGACACCGGTTTCGATTCAATCGGAGAATTCAACACTGCCAAGAAGTGTTCGAAATATCTCGACAAGCTCAACAGCCGCGGCAAACTGGCCAAGACAATCCTCTATAACCTCAACCCCTGCGCCAACGAAGTGATGGCTACCATGCTCGGCAACTTCCAGGACGGAAGCGTGGCCGGAAAGATCCAGCTCGGCTCAGGATGGTGGTTCCTCGATCAGAAGGATGGCATGCAGAAGCAGATGAATGCTCTCTCGCTCCTCGGTCTGCTCAGCCGCTTCGTAGGTATGCTCACCGACAGCCGTTCCTTCCTTTCATATCCGCGCCACGAGTATTTCCGCCGCACACTCTGCAACCTCGTGGGCAACGATATCGAAAACGGAGAAATCCCCTACACCGGCTATGAAGAAAAACGTGTCAATCAGATGATTGAGGATATCTGCTACAACAACGCTAAAAACTACTTCAAGTTCTGATCATGGCTGCTACTTCAAGTTTATCACAGGCAAACCAGAAGATGACAAATTTCAGGTGGACCATCTGCGCGCTTCTATTTCTTGCCACTACGGTCAACTATATGGACCGGCAGGTGCTTTCGCTCACTTGGAAAGAGTTTATCGCTCCTGAGTTTCACTGGACTGATGCCAACTATGGTCTCATCACTGCTGTTTTCTCAATAGTTTATGCTGTAGCCAACCTTATCGCCGGTCGTTTCATCGACTGGATGGGTACTAAGAAAGGCTACCTCTGGGCAATCGGTGTCTGGTCGGCAGGTGCATGTCTGCATGCTCTTTGCGGCATCGGCACGGAGAGTTACTTCAAATGGTTTGAAGGCGTCGACATGCAAAGCGCCCACGCTTTGGTGGAGGCAACCGGCGACATAGCTGTGGCTATCGCCACAGTGTCGGTATGGTTCTTCCTCGCTGCGCGCACAATCCTCGCCCTTGGTGAGGCCGGAAACTTCCCCGCCGCCATCAAGGTTACAGCCGAATACTTCCCCAAACGCGACCGCGCTTACGCAACCTCAATCTTCAATGCAGGTTCAGCTGTAGGTGCACTCATCGCTCCTTTCACCATCGGCCCGCTCGCTTCGTTCTTCCAGAAACTTGGATGGGGCAACGGTTGGGAAATGGCGTTCATCATCATCGGTGCCCTCGGCTTCGTATGGATGGGATTCTGGATTTTCCTTTATAAGGAACCTGCCAAGAACCCCCATGTCAATGCTGCCGAACTTGCATATATCGAGCAGGATGATGACGCAGCCGATGAGACAGCTGAGCAAAAAGCTGAAATCGAAGATAGCGAGACTGCCACTATCCCATTCTGGCGATGCTTCATGTATCCGCAGACTTGGGCGGTATTCTTCGGCAAGTTCCTCACCGACGGTGTGTGGTGGTTCTTCCTTTTCTGGACTCCTGCCTATATCACCGACGTCTTCAAGCTTTCCACTTCATACGGCGAAGGTATGCTGATGATCTTTGTGCTGTACCTCATCACAATGCTCTCGATCTACGGCGGTAAACTTCCTTCTATTTTCATCGACCGCGCAGCAAAGAGAGGTGTTACGATCGATCCCTACAAGGCTCGAATGAAAGCGATGTTCATCTTCGCGTTGTTCCCGCTGCTTGCCCTTCTCGCGCAGCCCCTCAGCTCCGTATCGATCTGGATGCCGATCATCATCATCGGTATCGCCGGTGCAGCACACCAGTCGTGGAGTGCCAACATCTACTCCGTTGTAGGCGACATGTTCCCCAAGAGCACTATTGCCACCATCATCGGTATAGGCGGCATGGCAGGTGGTATCGGTTCATTCCTCATCAACCTTTGCTCCGGCACGCTCTTCGACTATGCGGCCCAGACCAATATGTCGTTCATGAGCTTTGAAGGCAAACCCGCAGGTTACTTCATTGTATTCTGCATCTGCGGTGTTGCTTACCTTCTCGGCTGGTGCATAATGAAACTTCTCGTGCCCCGCTACAAAAAGATCGAAGTAGCTTAATCTTCCACTACATGATGTTACAGTAATGAAAAAAACTGCAATATTTTTACTCGCGCTGGCAGCCTTGCTGCCAACGCGAGTTGTTGCCCAGGAAAAGACCGACACCATCACTATATGGATGGCCGGCGATTCCACCATGGCCAACAAACCGATAGATGATGAAAAGCAGGAACGAGGCTGGGGTCAGATGCTCGGAATGATGCTTAAGGGTCCGGTAAAGGTCTCGAATCATGCCGTCAATGGCCGTAGCACCAAGAGTTTCATCGACGAAGGCCGCTGGGATAAGATGATGGCCGGAGTGAAGAAAGGTGACTATGTCATCATTCAGTTCGGTCACAACGATGAGAAAATCGACAAACCCGACCGCGGCACCCTTCCCGGATCCACATTCGATGCCAACCTGACCAAAATGGTGAAGGATGTCAAGAAGAAAGGAGCCACCCCGATTCTGATGAATTCCATCGTGCGACGCAATTTCCCTTCGCAAAGTGTTGACAACACAAAGGATGTCAGCGACCAGCCCAAAGAGCAGGCCGGCCCGAAAAACGTAGACCCGCGTCAGGAGGGTGATGTCCTTGTCGATACTCATGGCGATTATCTGCTTTCTCCATTCAATGTGGCTAAAAAGCAGAAGGTGACTTTCATCGACCTCAATGCCGGAACCCACAATCTGGTGCAGTATCTTGGTCCAGAAAAATCAAGGTCGCTCTATATGTGGATTCCAGCAGGAAAATATAAGTTCTGCCCCAAGGGAAAAATCGATAACACACATCTCAACATCTATGGCGCCACTGTCGTGGCACGTATGGCAGCGGATTCTCTCGCTCGCCGCGTGCCCGAGCTCGCTCAGTATGTCATTCCTCAGGCTGATGCCCGCGAAATGACATATAAGGTGACCGACCTTGCTGTATATGCCAACGACAGTACCGCTCTCCAGACAGCCGCCATTCAGAATGTGATCGATATTGCCGAAGCCAATGGCGGCGGCAAGATTGTTTTCCCCGCCGGCACTTATCTCACCGGTGCGCTGTTCTTCAAACCCGGCACTCGCCTCGTGCTCGAGAAAGGTGCCAAGATAAAAGGTTCCGACGATATAGAAAACTTCCCCCTCATTCCCTCTCGCATGGAAGGCAAGAGCATCTACTATTATGCGGCGCTCATCAATGCCTACTATGTGAAAGGATTTGAAATCACCGGTGAAGGTGCTATCGATGGAAACGGTCTGAAGTATTGGCGCGACTTCTGGAGCAACCGCGACCGTGCGGTGGCTGCAGGCCGGGAATGGACAAATCTTGAGGCTCATCGTCCGCGTCTGGTATTCCTCTGGGGTTGCGACGACCTGAAGATTTCAGGCGTGCATCTGCAGAACTCCCCTTTCTGGACCACTCACCTATATAATTGTAACGATGTGATAATCGAGAATTGCCGCATCACAGCTCCTCGCGACGGCGATGTAAGGGCACCGAGCAGCGATGCCCTCGACCTCGACGCATGCAAGCGCGTAGTGGTAAGGAACTGTTATCTGAATTGCGACGACGACGGTGTGTGTCTCAAAGGTGGCAAAGGTGTGTATGCCAACAGAACCATGGATAATGGCATCTGCGAAGACATCCTGGTTGAAAACTGCGAGTTCGGACGTAACCTTCACGGCGTGCTCACTCTCGGCAGCGAATGCGTGCATGCAAAAAATGTCACTGTCAGAAACTGCAAGATTGACATCAATGCCTCCATCCTCCGCCTCAAGATGCGTCCCGACACATATCAGACTTACGAAAATGTCTTGATAGAGAACATCACCGGCACATGTGGCACAGTGGTCGACATGAAGCCCTGGAAGCAGTTCTTTACTCTTGAGGGAAGCAACGAGCAACCTTACGGTATTGTCCGCAACATCGAGGTCAAGAATCTTGATGTGAAGTGCAATACATTCTGCCACATCCAGGGTAATCCTGACGACAAGGTCGAAAATTTTGTCTTCGACAATGTCAATGTGGTTGCAAAGGATCCCTCGCTCACCGTTGTGGCTTATCCTGAGGTTAAGTTCGAAAACTGCACTATGGACGGGAAGCAGTTCTCTCCGCAGGCCGAGCGTCTGAACCTTCCCGAAGAAAACGAATACGACAAATATTAATTCATAATGAAAAAAACAATCTTTACAATGCTGGCGGCATGCTTATGCGCCATGTCGGCTCAGGCTGAAGGAATAGCCGAAAGAGCTCAGAAGGCATGGAGTGAAGTATACCCCCAGGTGGAGGCCAGAATAAAGGCTCCCACATTCCGCGACAAGGATTACAACATCCTTGATTTTGACAAAAGCAAAAAGAAAAAAGGAAAGAAAGCTGCTGCTAAAAGCGCAGATTTCCTTTACACCGATATGATCAACTCCGCCATCAAGAAGTGTAATGCCGATGGCGGCGGACGTGTGGTGGTGCCTGCCGGTACTTATCTCACCGGTCCGATCCACTTGCTCAGCAACGTCAACCTCCATCTTGAGGAAGGCGCTACTTTGCTTTTCACTACCGATCTTTCGAAATACTATCCCATGGTGCTCACAAGATGGGAAGGCATGGACTGCTACAACTACTCCCCCATGATCTATGCTTATCGCCAGGAAAACATCGCGATCACCGGTAAAGGTACCATCGATGGCGGTGCGAGCCGCGACAACTGGTGGGGTATGGTCGGCAACGAGCGTTGGGGATGGAAACCCGGTCAGGAATCGCAGAGAAAGGGCCGCCGCATCCTTCAGGAATGGAATGAAAGCGGTGTCGATGTTTTCGAACGCCGCATGGGCCAGGGTTATGGCATGCGAGTGCAGCTCGTAAACCCTGTTGAATGTAAGAATGTGCTTATCGAAGACGTGACAATGCTCCGCTCCGCATTCTGGGTTATGCATCCGCTTCGTTGCGAGAATGTTACAGTCCGTGGTGTCCATGTTCAGAACGATGGCCCCAACGGCGACGGTTGTGATCCCGAATCGTGCAAGGATGTGCTCATCGAACGATGCTATTTCGACACCGGCGACGACTGCATCGCCATCAAGAGCGGTAGAAACCGCGATGGCCTCCGCTGGGCCAAGCCGAGCGAAAACATCATCGTCCGCGACTGCTATATGAAGAATGGTCACGGCGGTGTGGTTGTAGGTAGCGAGATTTCCGGTGGCTACAAGACTCTTTTCGTTGAAAACTGCAAGATGGACAGCCCTGAACTCGACCGCGTGATCCGCATCAAGACCAACCCCTGCCGCGGTGGCGTGGTGGAAGACATCTATGTGCGCAACGTAGAAGTGGGTCAGTGCAAGGAAGCAGTGCTCAAGATCAATCTTGACTACGAACCCAAGGAGATTTGCAAACGTGCCTATCCCCCCACAGTGCGCAACGTATATCTTGAAAACGTGAATTGCAACGAAAGCAAATATGGTGTCTACATCGTAGGTCTGCCCGACAAGTGCAATGTCTACGATATCGAGGTGAAGGATTGCAACTTCAACGGCGTGGCCGAAGGCAATAAGATGACCGGCGAATTCAAGGATATCGTTTTCGATAATCTCAAGATCAATGGCGTGCCTGCTCTCTATGGCAAACCCCTTGCCCAGAAGATGGCCCTCTCCGAAATCACCAGAATTCCCGAAAGTCAGAAAATCGACGTTTCAGGCGTAAAATGGAGCTATGCAGCTGCCGTTGAGATTGAAGGCATCCTCGCCGCAGCGAAAGCCTACAACGACACTACTCTCCTCAACTATGCGCTCAACTATGCCGACTTCTTCGTGAATCCCGACGGATCGATAAAGGCGTTCAAGAAGGAAGCTTACAACATCGACAACGTGAAAGGCGGCACAGTGCTTCTCGAAGCCCTCGACATAACCGGTGACCAGAAATACCGCATGGCTGCCGACACAATCTACGCTCAGTTGCTTGAGCAACCCCGCACCAAATCGAAGAATTTCTGGCACAAGAAAATCTATCCCTGGCAGGCATGGCTCGACGGCCTGTACATGGGTCAGCCTTTCTATGCCGAATACGTAAACCGTTATCTGAACTCCGATCCTAAACTCTGGAACGATATCGCCAATCAGTTCATTACCGTAGGCAAGAAAACCTACGACAAGAAGACAGGTCTTTACCGCCACGCCTGGGACGAGAAGAAGAAACAGTTCTGGGCCGACAAAAAGACAGGTCAGTCGCAGCATGCCTGGGGTCGCGCTATGGGTTGGTATTTCTGGGCTCTCACCGATGTGCTCGAGAAGATGCCTGCCGATCATCCGAAACGTGCCGAAATGCTCAAGCTCTACAAGAGCGTGGCCGACGGCATCGTGAAATATCAGGATCCCAAGTCCGGCACATGGTATCAGGTGATGGACGAACCGGGCAAGAAAGGCAACTATCTGGAAGCAACCGCTACAGCTATGTTTGTCTACAACATGCTCCGTGCCGTGCGTCTCGGCCTCCTCGATCAGTCTTATCTTACTCCGGCCAAAAAAGGCTATGAAGGTATGGTAGAGACTTTCATCAAGGAAAATCCCGACGGAACCATCTCCCTCACCAACTGCTGTGCTGTTGCCGGCCTCGGTGGTGGAAAAGACCAGCGTCGCAACGGTACGTTTGAATACTATCTCAGCGAACCGATCCGCGACAACGACGCCAAAGGTGTCGGTCCTTTCATCCTCGGTAGTCTTGAATACGAAAAACTTTCGAAATGATGAGATCTTCATCCTATAATCTTCTTAACAATGCTATCGTCGCGACGGGAATTCTCGCCGCGACGACAGTAATTGCCGGGTGTGTGGCTTCCGGAGGCAAGATAGACCGGAAGGCTCTCGTGGAGCGCAATAACCCCCACATCAACGCTGTCGACACAATGGCATCGCTTACTGTCGGCAATGGCGGTTTTGCATTTACAGCCGACGTCACCGGTCTGCAGACTTTCCCCGATGTCTATGCAGCAGGTGTTCCCCTCGGCACCATGAGCGATTGGGGATGGCACAGCTATCCTAATACCGACAGCTTGCGTTTTGAGGATACCCTGCGTGAATATGATTTCGGCAGAGGTAGAAACGAGCTTTACTCAGTCCAGATTAAAGACGACGAAAGGAAGAAAGCCGCATGTGATTATTATCGCGTCAATCCTCACCGTCTGCATCTCGGTGCCCTCGGCTTCGAAGGTATCGATGTAAACTCCTTGTCGGGAATTGACCAGACTCTTGACATGTGGAATGGCGTTATCAATTCCAATTTCTCAACCGACGGCCGAAATGTCTCGGTAAAGACTGCAGTCGATCCTGAATTTGATCTTGTAGCGGCATCTATATCCGACCCGGCTCGCCATGCGATTTCCCTGCGTCTCCCCTATCCCACCGGTAAACACAGTGATGCGGCCTGCGATTGGAATGCGGATTCTTTGCATACCACTGATATAGTTCTTTCCGAACCCGGTAAAGCGATAGTGAAGCACACTCTCGATACAACATCTTACTATATCACGCTCAACTGGACAGGCAACACAGTCGCAGAAAAGTCGGGAGCCAACAGTGTGGTCATCGCCCCTGATGCCGACAAATGGAGCGTGACAGCGCAGTTCACCGAAAATCTCACCGATGGTTCAAATCCTGATGCTGCGCAGACTATCGCCGACGCATCCGCTTATTGGCAGAATTTCTGGAATAAGGGTGGTGTGGTTGATTTCAGCGAATGCACCGATCCGAGAGCTGCCGAGCTTGAGAGAAGAGTCGTGCTCTCGCAGTATCTGCTCGCTACCAACTGCGCCGGAATAACTCCTCCGCAGGAAACAGGTCTCACATATAATTCCTGGTTCGGCAAGTTCCATCTCGAGATGATATGGTGGCATCAGGCGCAATTCGCCCTTTACGGACATGAAGATCTTCTTGCTCGCACACTTCCGTGGTATGCGAAAGCTCGTGACAATGCCAAGTCAATCGCCGAGCGACAGGGCTTCGAGGGCGTGAGGTGGATGAAGATGACCGATCCTTCTTCCATCGAAGCTCCTTCAAGTGTGGGTAGTTTCCTGATATGGCAGCAACCTCATCTTATCTATCTTGCTGAACTCCTTTATCGCGCAAACCCGAATGACAGTGTCCTGAAGAACTACTATCCCCTTATTGAGGAGACAGCGCAGTTCATGGCCTCGTTTGCCGACCGCGATGAAGCCAACGGAAGATATGTGCTGAAAGGCATAATCCCTGCTCAGGAAACCCTTCGTGCTTCAGAAACCGTCAATCCTCCGTTCGAACTCTCTTATTGGCATTTCGGACTCAACACAGCACAGAAATGGAGAGAAAGAATGGGGCTTGAGAGAAATCAGCAATGGGACGATGTGATTAATGGCCTGTCGCACCTCGCGGCAAAAGATTCGCTCTATCTTGCAGCCGAGACGGCTCCGCAGACATACGAAGATGTTCGGTTCACTTCCGACCACATGGCCGTACTCGCCGCGCAAGGTGTTTTGCCCGCCTCTCCTTTGGCAGAGCCTGAGATTCTCAACAACACTTTCGACTGGATTTACGACAACTGGAACTGGGACAAGACATGGGGCTGGGACTTCCCCACCACCGCCATGTGTGCCGTGAGAGTCGGCGAACCGGAAAAGGCAATCAATGCTTTGCTGATGGATAAGCGTACGAATACTTATCTTCCAAATGGCCACAATTATCAAGACGACCGTCTGAGATGCTATCTCCCCGGTAATGGCGGATTGCTTACCGCTGTAGCCTTGATGACGGCCGGATGGGATGGTTGTGAGGTTGAAAATCCCGGTTTCCCTAAAGACGGCACATGGAATGTGAAGTGGGAAGGAATCAAACCTCTTCCGTGACATTGTATATCAATCTTCAATCGATATCATGATATTCTCTAAACACAACTCTATATTTGCTATGCTGGCGGCGCTCTGTCTCTCTTCTGCGACAGAGGCTGCCGGCCTGCATTATACTCCTTCGGGAAATTCCGTGACTTCCGTCAACGGAACAGTCAAGTTTAATCGTGGTCTATATGGAGCACATACCGGTTTCCGCGTGGATTGCTCCGACTTTCCCGAATTCGGCATCTACATGCCCAATATGGGTGGCAACATAAAGTTCTGTCTCCCGGCCGGCGATTGCCAGGCTATTTATACCCCCGGCCGCATGGACTATATACAGGGTGGAATAAAACTCCAGGTTCAGGTCGGTCGCTCCAAAGATATGATTATCTGGAGATTTGAAAACGTATCAGATGAAAAGAAAGAAATAAAATTCCGTTACGGAGGAGCCTCAGGCAAAAGGTTCTCGCGTGAAGGAGACCTCGGGGTCGACAAGCCCGACTGCTTTGACTTCAAGACGGAAAACTGCGTGGGAAATGTCTTCACCCGCGCGAAAGACCGGACCTTTATCGAGTTCGGTACCAAAACTCATTATCTGGCGACTCTTGTCACTGGAAATGCAGACATCAAAATTACGAAAACACCATCTCTCGAAGGCATACTCACTCTTAAGCCTTCAGAGACAAGATATATTGCTTTTTTCCCTGAAAAAACCGACTGCGCATATAAGCAGCTCGCCTCTCTCTTCAATCAAGCGGAGCAAGACCGCGAACGACTTGCTTCGTCGGTAGTTTTCGACGCTCCCGAGTCGTGGCTTAAACCGGTGGGTGGTGCTCTTGCCATTGCTGCGGATGCCATCTGGAGCGGAGAGGCATGGCTCCATGGCTCCATTGGCTGGCGCACTCCCCATCTGGGTTGGAGAGGTGCATACACAGGCGATGCTATCGGGCGTCACGACAGAGCAAGGACGCATTTCTATAATTACGCAGGAAATCAGATCGACTCTATCCCTCAGGTTTATCAGCATCCGCAGCAGGACTCTGCATTGAATCTTGCGCGTGCACGCAAGGAATGGGGAACTCCTATGTATAGCAATGGCTATATATGCCGTCGTCCCGGACATAAGAACGAAATGTCGCACTACGACATGAATCTGGTTTATGCTGACGCGATGCTCCGTCATTTCCGCCATACGGGCGACACAGATGAGATGCGTCGGCTCTTCAATACTCTCAAAAGTCATCTTGATTGGGAAAGGCGTAATTTTGATCCGGACGGCGACGGACTATATGATGCCTATTGCTGCATCTGGGCGAGCGATGCCCTTTACTATAATGGCGGAAAGGTGACTCATTCCTCGGCCTACAATGCTTTCGCCAACAAGCTGATGGCTCAGGTGGCCCGCAGATTAGGTGAGGATGCTGCCCCCTATGAAAAGGAAGCCGGGAAGATCATAAACGCGATAGATTCAGCGCTCTGGATTGACAATAAGGGACATTGGGCTGAATATCAGGATGCTATGGGACTGAAGCGTCTGCATGAGGCACCTGCGTTGTGGACCATCTATCATGCAATTGATTCCGAGATCACAGATCCGCTCAAAGCGTATGCCGCGACTGTATATGTTGATAATCATATTCCGCATATTCCTGTCTGTGACGTTGATGGCAAAACGCTTCACACGCTTTCCACCACTAATTGGAAACCTTATTCATGGAGCATCAACAATGTGGCGATAGCAGAAGTGATGCACACCGCACTCGCTTATTGGCAGGCCGGACGTCCGGATGATGCCTATATGCTCATGAAGGCTGTTGCCTACGATAATATGCTCGGCGGAGCCTCTCCCTTGAATTTCGGGCAGATAAGCCGCTTTGATGCAGCCCGCGGAGAGTGCTATCGTGATTTTGCCGATCCTATCGGCGTATGGAGCCGTGCGCTGACTGAAGGTCTTTATGGCATCCGTCCTGATTTGTTATCTGAGAATCCTCATGTCGATCTTATTCCCGGGTTCCCGTCAGATTGGAATGAAGCGTCTGTAGCCCTTCCCGATTTTTCGTATTCTTACCGAAAAGATGGAAGAACGGCAAGATACACTATCACCAACCACTATACGGGAACTCCCATGGTAGCGCTCACGATCAACGGCAGGGGTGTGAAGAATGTAACTGTAGATGGGAAGCCTGCGGAGTGGCACCTTGTTGAAAATTCCGTGAATTTCCCGCGTATAGTGATTGCTGTTGATTTCCATGCCGGCGATTCAGCTGATGTGGTGGTTGAATACGGCGATGTCGCCGATGGCCGTACTACCGGCAAAAGCGTTTCGTCAGGACCGGTCCTGTTTACCGAAATGACGGATGATGTAATGACCTGGTATGAGCCGCAAGTGCGAGTTGCATCCGAACCGGTTTCGAGTTTCACTGAATTTGCAGAAGTAATGCCCGACAAGTGCCGGCCGGTAGATCTCAGCGACATATTCAATGCAAATGTCTCAGATATTTTCCGCAACGAATATCTCAGCCCGAGACCTCTGACCACTACTTTGCAGATTCCGAAACAAGGTATCGGCGAATGGTGTCATCCTGAGATGACAGCCGAGATCAATGACTCAGGTCTGCGCAAGCTCGTGGCTGCAAATAGCGGTGTATTCATTGCAGATAGCGGCGTGCCGTTCAAAATGAATCCGGAAGGATACAATATCGCTTACACTTCATTGTGGGATAACTACCCCGATTCTGTAAGCATTACACTCGGCGGGAACGCAAAGCATCTTTATCTGGTTATGGCCGGAAGCACAAACCACATGCAGTGGGGACTCCCCAACGGGGTCGTGGAGATTCATTACACTGATGGCTCCGTTCAGAATTTCTATCTTGAGAACCCCACCACCTGGGCTCCCATAGAGCAGGATTTCTTTACCGACGACCATGCCTTCGCTCAACCTGACGGCGCCCCTCTCCCATTGCGCTTCAGTCTTGAAGATGGCATGCAAAGCCGCACGTTGGGCGATGCTAAAGGAATAAGCGGTGTCGAACCCAGAAGAATTTCGGGAGGCGCCGGCGTATTGCTCGACATTCCGCTTGATTCGTCAAAGACTCTCCAAAAAATGACGGTTAAGACTCTTTCCAACGATGTCGTGATCGGACTGATGTCAGCCACCCTTCAGAAATAACGAAACTATAAATATCTTCCATAACGTCATCATAGATGGCGCAAACAACCAATGTTATGAAACAAAATTTAAAAAGATTTGGTCATATCGGTCTGTTCGGCTGCATGTCGCTGCTGGTAGCCGCTCAGCCGTCGCCCGTAGACTGGTATGACATCACTACCGTCAACAAGCCGTTTGTGAGATGGTGGTGGCACGGAAGCGCAGTTGATCGCGAAGGATTGAACTTCAATCTTGAGGAATTTGCGGCAAAGGGCCTTGGCGGTGTTGAGATCACTCCTATCTATGGAGTGAAGGGCAACGAAGGCAACGACATAGCGTATCTATCGGACAAATGGATGGATATGTTGCGGTATGTGACCGAAGAAAACCGTCGTCTCGGCATGCAGACCGAGATGAACAATGGAACCGGCTGGCCTTTCGGTGGCCCGGAGGTCACTGAGAATGAGAGTGCGCAGAAACTGATTATCCGCAGTTGGGATGTCGCCAACGGTAAGAAGATAAGCGGAAAAATCGAGCCGGAAGATGAAAAGCAACGTAAGGTGGCCAAAGTGGAGAAAGTGATGGCAGTCAACGGCAACGAAAGAATCGATATCACTTCGAAACTTGCCAAGGATGGCACACTCGGATGGAAAGCGCCAAAGAAGGGAGATTGGAAAGTGTATGCTCTCTTCGCAGGGCGTACGTTCCAGAAGGTGAAACGTGCCGCTCCCGGAGGCGAAGGCTATGTGGTTAATCACTACGACAGCGTGTCGGTGAAGAAATATCTCGACCGTTTCGACCGTGCTTTCAAAGGGCGTGAGGATATATTCCCGAAAGTGATGTTTAATGACTCATACGAGGTTTACGGTTCAGACTGGACAGAGGGTCTTTTTGAGGAATTTGCAAAGGATCATGGCTATCGGCTCGAACAGTATCTTCCTGAATTTGCCGACACCAAGAATCAAACCGAACTCCGCGGCAGGATTGTGCGCGACTATCGTCAGACACTTGCCCGTGTGCTTCGTGAGAATTTCACTGATATATGGACACGTTGGGCTCATTCCCATGGTGCTGAGATCCGCAACCAGAGTCATGGCAGTCCGGCCAATATCATAGACCTTTATGCCATCGTAGACATACCGGAATGTGAGTCGTTCGGCCGTTCTGACCTGAAGATTCCCGGGCTCCACCCTACCGGACCATCCAAGGCGAGTGATGCAGATCCGGCGGTGCTTAAATTCGCATCCTCGGCAGCCCACATAGCAGGGAAACCACTCGTGTCGGCTGAAACTCTTACTTGGCTTACACAGCATTTCCACACATCTCTGTCGGTGGCAAAACCGGAAATCGACCAGATGCTCGCAGCCGGTGTGAACCATATATTCTTTCATGGCGCTACATACTCTCCCAAAGGTGTGGAATTCCCCGGATGGCTTTTTTATGCCTCAGTCAATATGTCGCCTACCAATTCCATCTGGAAAGATGCCGACGGCCTGTTCAACTACATCGCGAGATGTCAGGCTTTCCTTACAGCAGGCAAACCGGATTCCGACGTTTTGCTTTATTTCCCGATAGATGATATATGGCAGCGTCAGGATGGCATATACATGATGTTTGCGATCCACAGCATGGACAAGACAATGCCTGAGATTAAGAAATGGGTGAATCAGCTTGTTGATGCAGGCCTTGACCCTGATTATCTTTCCGATGCTCTCATCTCAGAACTCAAAGTCGCACCCGACGGCAGCATAATTTCCAATGGTGGCAATGCCTATAAGTCGATCATTGTGCCTCCCGTAAAGTTTATGCCGGAAACCACACTCGCGGCTCTCAAGCAGCTCAAGGAAGAGGGTGGTAATGTGATTTTCGTAGAGTCGCTTCCAGAAGATGTCCCCGGTCTTGGCAATCTTGATTCACGCAGGGCTCTGTTGGAATCAATGAAGCGCGATATGGTGTCGCCCGCCAAAGATATGGAGGAGGCCATTCGCATGACAGGAGCAACTCCCGAACCTTTGAGAGGAAATGGCATTTCGCTCCTTCGCAGAACTAATGAAGCCGGAGGTCATAATTATTTCCTCGCGCTGCTTAGCGACAGGGAACTTGATGGCTGGCAGACACTGGCTACGCCGGCAAAGAGCGTGATGATATTCGACCCTCTGACAGGGCAGAAAGGAAAGGCGCGCACACGTAAAGGCACTAACGGCAAAACTGAAATATATCTTCAGGCCGCTCCGGGGCAATCTCTCCTGCTTAAGACTTTCCCTACCGATGTTGAGGCTCCGGAATGGGCATATTATAACAAATCGGCTGCTCCTGTCGTTATAGATAAAGGATGGAGCATTCAATTCGCAGAAAGCGATCCGGCTATCGATGGAGTGTTCAATACCGATACGCTGACAGCCTGGACAAATCTTCCCTTGGAGGAAGCAAAGATCAACACCGCAACCGCACGTTATAAGGTGCAGTTCGATTTGCCCGCAGATGTTGAGGCTGATGAATGGCTGCTTGATCTCGGCGATCTGCGTGAGAGTGCTGTGGTATATGTCAACGGCAATGAAGCCGGCAAGGTATGGAGCGTGCCTTTCACTATCGAGATAGGAAAATGGCTGAATTCCGGAGAGAATACTTTGGAAATCGACGTGACAAACCTTCAGGCAAACAGGATTGTCGACTATGACCGCAAGGGAAAGGTGTGGCGTATTTTCAAGGATGCCAACATCGCCAACGTAGACGGATCAAGACTGAACGACTATTCGGGATGGGAAATGATACCTGCCGGATTGAATTCAAACGTGACTCTGACACCACTTAAACGTAACTAATCTTTAACAACAATAACATGAAAAAATTAATTTTAAGCGTCCTGACCCTCCTCTTCGTGGTGCCGGCTTTCGGCGCTCAGGATCAGTTGCCTCCGCGCAAAGAAACCCTCTCAACGCTCATAAAGGTCAACGATCTTTATATGCGTCGTCATCCCGACCCGTTGGAAAGCATCCCCTACTACTCGCGTAAAAAGGTATATGAGGCTAACATCTGGACCCGTTCGATCTATTTCGAAGGTCTGATGGCCCTCTACTCCATTTATCCGGCCAACAACTATTGGCAGTATGCCACCGATTGGGCCGAAGGTTTCAAATGGGGTATGCGCCGCGATGACACCACCACACGCAACGCCGACAATTATGCGTGCTGCCAGACGTATATCGACCTTTATAATCTGACTCCCGAACCTCAGATGCTGACAAAGACCAAAGCCCTGTGCAATATGCTTGTCAATACTCCGCAGGTTGACGACTGGACCTGGATCGACGCGATTCAGATGGGTATGCCCGTGCTGACGAAACTCAGCGCCACCACAGGCGACAGGAAATATGCCGAAAAGGCATGGGAGATGTATGAATGGAGCCGCAACACACTTGCCGGTGGTCTCTTCAACGTGAAGGAGGGTCTCTGGTGGCGTGATGCTGATTTCGTGCCTCCCTACAAGGAGCCCAACGGCAAGAACTGCTATTGGTCGAGAGGTAACGGATGGGTTGTGGCAGCTCTCGTGCGCGTGCTTGAAGACACTCCCGCAGATGATGCCCATCGTCAGGTCTACATCGATGACTTCAAGGCCATGTGTGAGGCGCTTGTGAAATGTCAGCGTCAGGATGGTTTCTGGAATGTATCGCTCCATGATGAAAGCAACTATGGAGGAAAAGAACTTTCCGGCACAGCGCTCTTCGTATATGGTATGGCGTGGGGTGTGCGCAATGGCCTGCTCGACAGCAAAAAGTATATGCCGGTGATTGCAAAGGCATGGAATGCCATGGTGAAAGATGCAGTGCATCCCAATGGTAATCTCGGTTTTGTGCAGGGCACAGGCAAGGAGCCTAAAGATGGCCAGCCGGTGGCATACGACTCCAAGCCCGACTTTGACGACTACGGCACTGGCTGCTTCCTGCTCGCCGGCACAGAAGTATACAAGCTCTGATTTACCTCTGACTGAATAATAAAAGCGGCTGCAATCCCGAACCGGATTGCAGCCGCTTTTATTGTTAGGATAGATGTGAGCGGATCAGAAGAGGAATTTCAGCCTGCTGTAGATTTTCAATAATCCATAATGATTGTGGATTGCGAGCCATGTGAGTAACTTCAATTTAGGCGTCAGTCCTATTTCTTTGTAGTGGGAGTTGGCTTCGGCAAATGTGGTCCGCCACAATTGGATGTTTGCTTTTGAAGGATTGAAGATGAGGTTCTTCTTCGCGCTCCATTGTATCCTGTATATATCGGCCTTATCGATATCACCGGTCATAGCATGCTCTTCTATCCTTCTTGTCAAGGATGAGGCGGCATTGATGGCTGAGATGGCATTAAGTCGGCTGTTGATCCTTGTGATGGATTTAGCGTTTTCGATATAGTAATGGTATGGACATCTGTCGAGTGTCACAATTTTTTCTGCCATCAACATCAGAAGAGGAGTGACTGAGAAATCTTCCCAATGGTTTATGCCGGGTTCGATACTCACACTTTTGGCAAGAGAAGCGGATATGAGTTTAAGGCACAGACTCGTGTGAAGCGATTCTGAAGCTATCTGATGAAACATTATCCTTTTGTCTGAATCCGGCAACTGCACCATAGGTGTGCTTCCCGATTCAGATTCCACACGATAGCCACAAACCACAATGTCTGCCCGGTTGCTTACGGCAGACTCATACATCGACTGATACATATCGGCGTCAGCCCTGTCGTCGGCGTCGCAGTGGATGATGTATTCGCCCGATGCCGCATCTATCCCTATCTGACGGCTCTGCCCTACCCCGATGTTCGATCGGTTGCGTATCACTTTGACAAACGGAAGTCTCTCGGGAAAAGCATCGAGCACCTCAAGCATACATTTTATGCTGGTATCCTCACTGCAGTCATCTATAAAAATATATTCAATGTTGTCAAGAGTCTGGCTGAACAGACTTCGCGCGCATCGCGCGATATATGGCTCGGCATTATATACCGGAATTATTACACTGACCTTAGGCTTTTTAATCTGTGATTTCATCAATTAAGTGATACCATTTGGCGGCAATTATGTCGCGTTTAAATCTTTTTGAGTTCTCTACCGCACTTGTTGCCATTTTCAGTCTTGATTCTTGATTCAATGCCAAGTCTGCAAGCTTTTCAGCATAAAGTTTAAGATTGTCGGGAGGTATTACCACTCCGTTTTCTCCATCTGTGATGATGTCGGCAAGTGCCGGATATGTATTGAAGGCGAAAGGTATCACTCCATATTGCGAAGCCTCTGTCAATGTCATTCCAAATCCTTCATAGTCTGAAGTCATCATGAAGAGAGCGGATCTTGAATAATAACGGCAAGGATTCTGACGTCCGTGGAAGGATACCCTTTCTATTTTATTTTTTCTCACGATGCTGTTGTAGAGATCCCGGTCCGGACCATCGCCCACAATGTCGAGGTACCATTCTTCCATTCCGGGCATTTCTGACACAAGCATCCATATTTTCAATGCTTTAGACAATCGTTTCTGACGTTCGTCAAGTCGGGAAACGATAAGTATACGTTTTTCTTTTGCCTTGATTTCGTCCTGATCGGCAAAATAATCGAAGGTGAGGCCATTGGGAATGACTGAGAATTCCGGTGATTCGGATGGCTGTGATGTTCCGTAGGCATAATCTTGCCAGACGCTTTTAAAGCTCGATGACAACAATACAAGCCGGTCGGCGCATTTTTCGGCAAGCCGGTAGTTGCACCTGAATCTTTTTGAAGCGAATTTATAGTATACAGGATAGAACGCTACCTTAAGCAATTCTTTCGATAAGGGATGCTGCAACCATATACGGCATGTTTCCTTGAAGCTGATAAGAGCTTCCTCACCCGAACCGGGCATGAAGTGAAGTGCGAAAATCTGACGGCATTTGAGGCCGTAGCGTCTGATGGCGCGGTAAAGTGACTGGCAAAAGTAGAAATCGCCCTGATTGATTATAATCGATATATCGTTAGACCGGATATAGTCGGCTAACGCTTCATCGTATTCTTCAGAATAGTCTACACGCAATGAATTTTTGAATACTTCTGATTTTTCGCAATCTTCGGCTGGAATAGTGAATATGGAATGGCAGCTTAAGCCATAAATGTCAGCAAGCGACTCCGCTATCAGGCTGGTGGTGCGTTCGGTGCCTCCTTTTGTAGGGCTGCACTCACATTCTGTAAAAAAAGCGATATTCATTTGTGAAGAACAAGACTAAAAGTCGAACATAAGTCCGCCTTCAGTGCTGTAGGGAAGAGTAGCGTTGCTTCCGCTTATTACGAAAAGATATAGCCAATAGGAGAATCCGAGCAGCAGAACTCCGAGTGTGTAGACGCTCTTGTTCTGCCGCAATTTTGGAGCATTGACAATGAGAGGAAGATAGAGGCATGCGAATGTGAGGTTATAATAGGCCATTCGCATAAGAAACCGATTGTAGATACCGGTCATGAAGAGCATAAGGCAGACAATGCACGACAGGTAGAAAAAGTCGTTGCTGACATCGCTCACGAGTTTGCGCTTCATCGCAATATAAGAAAACATGATGAGGAGCATGCTGATGAGTATGTCGGTAGCTCCAATCTGCGATTGCCCTGCGGAAGCGGTATAAGCATAACTGTGGCCGACACCGAGGACTGCCATGTGAGTCACCATGATGTTGACACACAGGAATGCGAAGATTACCCCCGTGTAGAAGAGAAGGAATGCCAGCGGCTTTTTACGTCTGGATGTTTGGGATATCGTGTAAATGATATATATAAGTCCACCGGCCGCAATAGCCGACATGTGGAAGATAATGGAGATGACCGAAAGGATTATGAACTTCTTCTTTTTCCCGTCAAAAAGGAAAGTCGTGGCCCAAAGGATGAATGAGATAGCGAGAATCTGCCTCATTATGTTGAGCGAGGAATTGTAGAAGAAGAACAGGAAGAGGATATATCCGAGCCATACCGGCAGATGACGTTTATATTTGGCAAGAGCCTTATATAGAAAGAGAAGAGTCAGAAATGAATAAACGAAAAATATAACTTGAACGCCACCAATATATTGAGCTATGAAGCAGGAGCAGTAGAAAAAGAGGTCAGTGTCGAGAATCATGAGAATTACCGACATTTCCTCGTCGTATACTATCGAATTGTATAGTTCGATGTAGGTCGTGGTGTCGGTGCCGACGTCAATACTTCTGAAGGCAGCCACGAGAGCGGGAATCAGAAACCCTATTCCTGTGATGAAAGGCCGCTGAGATTTCTTGCAGTTGCTTCCAAACTCTACAAGGCATGTGGAAATGATGAAGATGATGAGATAAAACAGCATCGCAGACTTAGTAAATGATCAATGCCGCGGAGAGGAGGAGAAAATCTTGTCTACCCATGTTGAGATCGAATATTTATCGTAGATTTCCGGATCAGGGTCAACGAATGGAGTTTCGATGAATTCTTTCGGCACCACCGGGTTATTGCGGTCTACTATAAGGATATTGGCCGGATTATAGAAGTCATAGTTCCTTATGTCGGCATTGGTGGTGATCAGTTTCTTCTTCGCACCCAGCGACTCGAAGCATCTCATGGTGAGTCCGGTCTGGCGCGGATGCTGCATGTCGATGATGATGTTTGACCTCGCATACACATTCATGAGCTCGGTTTTGGTCATTGGAGTGAAATGTACAGCCGAAGCCTTGACTTTTCTCATTTCAGGATGCATGAGTTTGTATTTATAAAACATTATCTTTCCCTGGAAGAAGAAATAGAGGAAAGTCTTGCCTCCGCATGCGTGTATCTGAGAAGCGATGCTGTTGACGAAACGGTAGCGTTCGCTATGGGTCGTGCCCACAAACATCAGGTCGTATTTCTTCGGCGACTTCATGCCCGCTATATCACGATACTCGTCGAAATAGAAAAGAGGCATGAACTTATAGCCATATTTCATGCAGTCGTAGCGGTCGAAAGAGAAAACATGGTCGAAATGTGAAGAAAGGGTCCTCACATCATGGGTGTTTGCTATAGAATCCCAATGATAAATGATGGTGACAGCATCTTTATGGTAGCTGAAGAGAGTGAGCAGGTTTGCCTCGGAATAAGACTCTCCCTTCACGAAAAAGATGTAGTCGTAGTGATTGCCCTTTGTCTCCTCGATGATTTTCTTGTGGTAGGCATCGATATAATGTGCGATAAACTTCCTGTTTATGCGGATTAATGCCTTCACCAGAAAATAGTTGGCCGGGCGTTCATCGAAATAATCCACTTCTCCCCCCTTCTTGAGAATGGAAGATACGATGTTTTCGGGAATGCCGAAAGCCTGAGCGGAGAAGAAGAGAATTTTCTTGCCGGTGAAATCCATTATTTGTAAAGGCCTTTTTGTTTCATTTCCTCGATTGATTTCTCATAATTGTCGGCATGTACCGGCTGCCCGTCTACCCAACGGCAGAATTGCTCGATTCCCCGGTCGAAATTCCATTTCGGTTCAAATCCGAGAAGTTTGCGAGCTTTGGAAATATCGGCGAAATTGTGGCGGATGTCGCCGAGGCGATAATTGCCGCTTACTGTGAGGGGAACTTCCTTCCCGTAGTGCTTTATCAAGGTCTTAGCCACTGTCAGCACGTCGGTAGCCACTCCGGTGCCTATGTTGAAAGCGTGGCCGCTCACTCCCGGCACTGTCAGTCCGAGAATGGTAGCGTCGGCGATGTCGTCGATATAGACGAAGTCGCGGGTTTCCAAACCGTCTTCGAAAATGTTGATTCCGTTGCCGTTCTTGATTCGGGTTGAGAATATCGACAGAATGCCTGTATAAGGATTGCTCAACGACTGGCCGGGTCCATACACATTCTGATATCTGAACGATACAGACTCGATGCCTATCGACTGGCATACGAGATGCACAAGCTGACCCTGCACCTGCTTTGTTATGCCGTAGACCGAGCCGGGATGAATTTTGGAATCTTCAGTGGTGCCGACAAGTTTCAGCGGCGTTGCGCAGCCGGGATATTTCACTTCGAAATCACCATGCGACATTGTCTCTTCGGGACGTTCATCGGGATAGACATATTGATTGAGGTCATCGCTCCAATAGCGCCCTTCGCCATAGATAGCCCTTGATTCGGCCACCACTACCCTCTTCACATCGGTCTTTTCATTGGTGAGGATATCGAGAAGGATAGCGGTGCCGCCGATGTTGACATTGACATATTTCTCTATTTCATACATCGACTGGCCTGTACCGGTCTCGGCTGCGAGGTGCAAAACGGCATCGACGCCTTTAAGTGCCTTATGCCAGTCGTCGCGTGAGGTCACGGAGCCTTTTATGAAGTTTACCTTATCTTTTATGTTGATGTAGAGAGGCGAAGTCCGCTCGGGATCGTCGCCGTGAATCTGAGGCGAAAGATTGTCGAGCACGGTCACGTCATACCCCTTCTCAATTAGTTTCAGAGCTACATTGGAACCGATGAATCCGGCTCCACCCGTAATCAGAACGTGTTTCATAATTCATTATCAGATTTAAATGATCCGTCAGTGTTAGTCTTTTCCCATTTCCCGGTGGCAGGATTGAACCGCTTTACTATCCTTGCCGGCGCACCTACAGCGATGCAGGCGGCAGGTACACTTGCATTTACTACAGCATGAGCACCTATCACGGCCCCATCCCCTATTTCTACCCCCGGCAATATCATCACCCCCTCGCCTATCCAGACCTTATTGCCAATCCTTACCGGACGCATCTCATACTCGCGGTCGATCGGGGCTGAGTCGGGGGTGGAGTGGTGTCCGTTTCCTGCATAAACCCCGTGGCTATTGTCGGAAACATACACATTCGATGCCATCAGCACGTCATCGCCGATTTCCACCGATTTCAGGGCGCAGATGTGCACATTGTCGTTGAGCTGCACGTTTTTGCCAATTTTCAATATGGGATCATCGCCCCCGAGTGTCTTGAATATTTCAATCCGGCAATTTCGTCCGGTGGTGAGTCCTTTGTCGAGCTTAAGATACTTACGGCCCCTGACTGTGGCCGGATAACGCACCAACCGCGCAGCCGGCCAGAACAGTCTGGTATAGATCATGTCGCAAAAAAGGCGGGCGATGTTGCCGGGAGAATATTGTTTCTCAATCATCTCAACAATTCTTTATATATTTCGATATATTGGCTTGTCATCTTATCCCACGAGAATCGACGGGCGTTTTCCACTCCGGCTTCGATAAGGCTGCTGCGCCGGCTTTTAAGTTGGCCGAACTTCAATTTGAATTCATCAGTGGATGATTGCTTGAGAAGAAGTCCTCCCTCTCCCGTTACTTCGGGAATCGAAGAACTTGCGATCGCAATCACCGGACATCCTGCTTTCTGAGCTTCCACAACGGGGATGCCGAAACCTTCGTAGAGTGATGGATATATCAGGCAACAGACTGAATTGTAGATGGAATTCAGAGCGGAGTCGTCGGGGTGAACGATGTTGAGATAACCATCATTCCCCAGATTCTTGTCGAGCATCAGCTTTTCTTCGTCGCTCAGAGGAGAGCCGACAATAAGGAGCCTTTTGCCTACTTCCCTGGCGCAAGCAGCAGCAAAAGGGAAATTCTTGTAGGATTGACGGCCTCCGACAAACAGCAGACAGTCGGCATAGTCAGGATTTTTATCTTCTATGGGATAATAATTGTCGGAAACGCCGTTGTAGACCACTCTTATTTTCTCGGGCGACACATCGGGAAGGAATCTGAGCAGGTCGCGCCGTGTATTCTCACTGATGCAGACCACGATGTCAGCTTTTCTTATGGCATTGTATTTTTGCCAGATGTGCATTTTTTTTCTTATTCCTGAGAAGAAATACTCATAGGTAAAATCGTGAAGGGTGGTCAGGTTTCTCGCATTCGGGTTGTTGCATATCCTATAGTGTGATGAATGGAAAGCAAAGGGAGCGTCGTCGTTTATTTCCACCGACTTGAACCTTTCCAGAGCAATAGGAAAACGCGTGTTGGAAATCAGCCGGTTTTCGGGAATTTGAAGAGAAGACCTGACTTTATTTGACATGGCATTCCTGAAATCAATGAATCTTGCATCGGGATGCGTTGCCGGTAAAGCCTCTATAAGATTTCCCCAGAGCACGGAAACACCTCCGTGTCGTTGCAAGGAGAAAATTATGTCGTCAAGATATATCATTATGTCGGTCAGACTTTTTTGTTGGCAAAAGAAATAAGCCTGTGCAGCAGATTCAGCTGTCGTGCGTCGGAAAGAAAGAGCACCAGCTTCTGCTTCATGCTCAGATCCAGTTTTTTCCAGTCGATGTCACGATAAAGCTCCGATATTTTCTTATAAGATGAAAACGGTCCGCAATAGAAACATGTCAGTTTATTATAGATACATGATTTCATTATCGTGGTTTTGAAATCGTCGGCATCCGGCAGGTCAGAAAAATAGTCGACGAGATGCTGCTGCACCCGGATCACCATATCAATGCCTTTATCGTTTACGTTGGCTGTATAAGAACTTATGTTAAGCCGGTTGTAGTTGTATATCGGATTTGCTGACTTGAACACCTTTTTCGAGTGGTACGCTAACTTTGGAGTGATAAGATAGTCTTCACCCTGATTGAGACCTTCTATAGCGCGGATATCGTTTTCTACGATTATGCTTCTCTTTATCAGCTTACCTATCACGTGGGTCAGTGATTTGCGGCAAAGGAGCGATTTTGTATATTGTCGGCTGTCGGAAATGTCCGGATTTCGCAGGATGTTTGTGCCATCCTGTCTTATTTCCTTAAAGTCTGAATATACAATGTCGGCATTTTCCCGCATGGCTGTGTTCATGAGTAATTCCACTGCGTCTGTCTCCAGCCAGTCGTCGCTGTCGACATGAAGGACATAATCTCCCGTCGCATTATCTACAGCGGTATTTCTTGCGCCTGCAAGGCCTTTGTTGGATGGATGGCTTATTATCTTGACAGCATTCATGCGATCAGGATAATCTTTTAGAGTATTCCTCAGGATGTCCACGCTGTTGTCGGGCGAATCGTCGTCTACAAAAATGTATTCGATGTCATGATAAGACTGCTCGAAAAGCGACCGGGAACAACGCTCGATGAAAGGCGCTACATTATATATCGGGACAAGAATGCTGACCATTTTTTCGACTGATTTAGTTTTCAGTAATGATGAAATCTGTAAGTTTTCGACTTTTTGTATCAAAATTTGCTCCGATTTTAATTATTGTCCTACCATCGGACTTAAATGGCATGGAATAATCTTTCTCGTCAATTTGATGAAGCGCTATCTCAGCCGAACTATTGATCTTGAACTCTAAAAGATATATATACCTTTGAGTTTCAATCATCATATCGATGCGTCCATTGGCAGTTTTGAATTCAGCATGTGTGTGAAAACCCATCAATTTGAAGATAACATACATTATATTCTGATAATGTACTTCCAGCTGGCCATGTTGGTGCCTGTGAGTATCTTCTTTAGCTGATCTTAACAAGTCGTAAGGGATGCCGGAGAAGAATATCTGCAATTTCTCCATGAAATCTCTCGCATGTCCCTGCTCTACATCCATGACAAATTGTTTCACGAGAGACTCTTTGTTTGAGCCTTTTGTGAAAGATTTATATAGAAGGTTTACGAAACCTTCGGCGACTTCTTTATTCGGGAATCCGAGAGTGTATAGTTTAAAACGCTTGTCATAACCCTTGATGGTAAGATAGCCTGACTGAAATAGAAGCGGTATGGGATCAGACAGATAAATATCCGAACCTGTAAGAATATCTTCAGAGCATTGATAATGTTCCATTTCCGGCATCGGAAAGTTGCTTTGTTCTATCAGGCGAATGAGGGAAGTTGGGGTGCCGGTCGCGAACCAGTAGTCGCTGAAATCTTTGTTGGCGAAAGCACTAAGCAAACTGAACGGATTATATACATCCTCACCGTTTTTAGAGAAATGATATCCGTCATAGTATAATTTCAGTGAAGATTGAACCTCTTCAACCGACTCATTGAGATTCTTTGCAATATCTTCAATACCCTGACTAAAATAAGATAACAATTCCTCTTCAGTTATGCCGCATATTGAATTGTATCTTGTATTTAGAGATATATCATTCAGATTATTAAGTCCGCTGAAAATCGAAACTTTACTGAACTTTGACACGCCTGTAAGCATTCCAAATTGAATGAAACCATCCATAGACTTCAAAACGGAATAGAAAGCCTGAAGTGTTTCCCTATTTGATTCTCTTAATGTGACGTTGCCGATGGCATCAAGAATTGGTTTATCATATTCATCAATCAGCACTACTGCCTTAGATCCATTGATCTCGGCTGCTTTCTGGATTATTTCCCTGAATCTGAATCCAAAAGTTTTTGAACGTTTCTCGATTTTATATTTTATTTCGAATTTTGAAAGCAGGTCGTCAAGAAATTTATGAAGGCTATTCTCATCATTAAAGTTTTCGCCATTGAAATCAATGTGAATCACCGGATAAGTTATATCCCAATTCCAATCTAATTCGGAGATTGCCAATCCTTCGAATAGATATTTATCGCCTTTATAAAGTGATTCGATAGTAGAAAGCAATAAGCTCTTGCCGAATCGTCGTGGTCTGCTGAGAAAGTAATATTTACCTGTAGTGACAAGTTCATGGATATAAGCCGTCTTATCCACATACAAGTATTGATTCTCAATAATGTCAGCAAACGACTGAATTCCTATCGGATACTTAATTATATTCATTTTATAAAGGCGCGTAAACGTGATTTAATAGATAAATCCGGATTTATCAAGAGCGGTGAAGGATGGCTTTGACTTTATTTGAAGCGGAATTGGCTATCACTTTCGCGATGGTTCCGACATATCGGATGCCATATTCGGAATAGAACTGTTTGAAATTCTTGCTGAAGTTCCTGCGATATATTCTTGCGTCGAGTATGGAAATTATCGCCATGTTTTCCATGATGATTTTGTCGAGGATTTGCGGCTTGATATCCGGAAAATGGCGTTTCATGGCCTGACGATGTTTGATCCATGCAAAATTCAGGTCATAGTATTTTTGCTTTCCAAGTTTAGTAAACTGTGCTGTCCAGCCGGTGCTTACCCGTCGGTAAACCCCCATGACCCTGTCAAAACCCCTCACTTTCCCCATCGAACGGCAAGTCGCCCATAAGACATTATCGCCAACAATGAAATCCTTATCGGCGGGGGAATTCAGGATACACTCAATTCTGAACACAGTGGAGCATGTAGGCACGTTTAGTCTTGATTGCATCTCGTGATGCTCATAATCTTTCGATTCCACCACACTGCATCCTGAATCAATTTTGCTTGTGTCCTGGTCAATGATATCGACACGATGGAAACACATGGAATAATCCGGATGTGATTCGAGAAAATCCACTTGCATTTGAAGTTTATCGGAATCGGTCCAATAGTCGTCACCTTCACACATCGCTACATATTTAGCACCGGTGTTTTCACAAGCCTGATTTATTATTCTTCTTAATGAGCCATCATGTTTGGAATATTGATTTTCCTTCTCGATAATTGGTTTTATAATGTCCGGGTATTTTGAAGCGTATTCCTCGATAATCGATGCGGTGCCATCTGTTGAGGCATCGTCGTGAATTATCGCAACAAAAGGGAATGTAGTCTTCTGCATTATGAATCCTTCAAGAGTATCACGGATATATGCTTCGTGATTGAAGGTCAAGCAACGAATTACTACAAGAGGTTTTGACGTTTGCATGTGATATTGTCAGTACGAAAGAAACTGAAAGTATTAGTTGTAGTCTTCCTCAACACCCCAAAGTTTAGCAAAGCGTTGTTTACCTTGCTCTTCTTTAAACCATTTGCAGAAGTCTAACCAAGAATATTGAGGCTTATAGCCTAATTCATCAATAGTTTTGGTTATATCAAGCACGAATTGGGTTGCATTCCTTTTTTCAGGAGCGTAGGATATTGGAGACGGGTTGTCCGCAGGCGAAAAAGTAGCGACAATTCCTTTTATACGTTCATCGAGAGTGGAACCTCCGCTACCGATATTGTATATACCACCTTCTTTGTCAGACTCTACACATTTTTCTACAATCTGAAGGAAATCGGGCATTGCGCACGTTTCGAGCAAGCGGTCGGGATCGCCCCAAATTTCCAGTGCTTCCCCTTTTTCAGCCTTTTTAATCAGAAGCCTGTCGGAAACCATTACTTTCTCTCCATCGGTATATGTGTAAGAGTTCGGATGATAGGTATAAACTCTTGAAAGGCGAAGGATAAAAGGTCTGATACCGAATACTTCCTTATAGTGCAATATCGTTTCTACGGCTGCAATTTTAGAGATTACGTACATCGCGTGGTCTCCTGATAGAGGGGCTTTCCTTTCGGCATCGGCAGAAATCGGATTTTTAGAGCCAAACAGATAGCTGACATCGAATAAAGATTCCGGAAAGATTATTTTGGGAATACCTGTCTTCACCATATATTCCAGGACATTGTAAGTTCCTTTGAATATGGAGTCGATATAAAGATTGGCGTCATATCCTTTCATGGATGCAGGGAGTGCTCCTGCAAAATCCGCCACTATATCTATACCTTTCTGAGGAAGTTTCTCAAAGTCTTCTTTTTTTGAAATATCAAAAGAAATATATTTGATACCATGGTCTTTAAAAAAGCCATTATCTGATTTTCGATGTCCGGCAGCTATCACCTGATAACCCTTATCCTTAAGATGAAGAGTAATGTAGGCGCCAAGTGTACCGGTTGCACCAAGTACTAATATTGTTTTCATAAATGAATCGGGTTGCTTGAACTATATATTAAATATCCATTCCTGTCGTAATTGGAAACAGATTCCCGCAACGTTTCTGAGTCGCAATGCCTTTCTATCATCCAAGGAGCCATCGGACAATCAAAATATTTTTGGATTCTGCTGTTCTGCTTGTTTAGGAACAAAATTCCACTATATGCTTTTTGATTGACGGGATGAAATTCATAATTCCCAAGACTGACCTCAATTATACTTCTTATATAATCAAAGTCTGTCGATAGTCCTACCAATGTATCAGAAATATGGTCACCACCACCTCTTGGATTGATTTCAATCAAATAGATATTGTCGTTGTCTATTTTAATTTCAATATGGGTGGCTCCATCGGTATATCCCACCACAGTTAGGATTTTATCTACGATCTTAGATACTCTATCTTTCAGTGAATCCGGGATAAGCGCGGGTTGATGATGTTCCAATTCAACAAAATGAGGAAATCCTGAAGTTACCTTTTGTGTAATCTGCACTACTTGATGTGTGCCATGGAAAGATATAGATTCTACCGAATACTCGTTGCCGTTGATATACTCTTCTATAACTAACTCGTCATTATATTGCTGAGCATATTCAATGGCTTCGGTCAACTCGCTGGCTGAATTGCAAAACGATACACCTCTTTTTGCTGACCCTTTGATCGGTTTGACAACGCAGGGGAACTTGACATCCGCAATGTTACGTGCATCAAAGGTCAACGGTGTTGACAAATCATCAATACGCGCAGTTATACGTCTCACCTCTCGTTTGTCCTGAATTTTCTTTATGACATCGGAAGGCGTTCCGTTTAACTTAAGATTCTCACTTATCACTGCAGCTGCAAGAGCGGTTTCTTCCGAAGCATTAGTGGCGACTCCATCTATACCTAATTCCCTGCACTTAGCAGTGATTTCATTGGTGTCAAATATCGAGATGGGATAAAAATAGTCGCATAAAGGTTTGCATACGGCTCCTTGTTCCCACGCAAAACAATGAACTTCAATTCCCATTTCAATCGCTTTCCTGACGATTGGAATTTGCCCGGAGGATGCTCCTATTACTGCCAGTTTCTTCATCGTACTATTACTTTACACCATCGGGAGATAGAAGATAAGCTTTGTTCAAGTTGAGACTGATCGTTGAATCTGACTACCAATGTACCTATTGCATCATTCGCTCCATTAAATTCACGGACCTGATCACCTTTCTTAACCCACAGGTCTGTCTCAACGATGCAATCGGTGAAGGCTTCATCAATATCGAGTGATTGAAATTCTCCATCTTTATCGGCATGAAGAATTATTTCAGCCCAGCTTCCATTAAAATCATTTTGCTGCAGATTCTCTACAGGATTACCAACGGATGCCCTTACGTAAGCTTGTATCATATCCGTACCTGAACCATACCGAATCATTTCAGCAAGTCTATTTCCACCTCCACGTGGAGAAACTTCCATGATGTAGGGTTTCCCGTTTTTACCTATTCGAGTTTCGATGTTGTATATCGAAGTTTTCAAATCAAGAAGAGTGATAAGACGTTGCAGCTCAGCCTTCAGATATGCCTCTTCTTCTTCAGTGAACGTAGAAGGCCAACTGTAAGCACTCGGCGTATAGGGATTTGCCGCTTCATCATCGAATCTTTGAGCTGAGAAAGTTACTACCTTCAATTCTCCATCAACAGAGAAACAGTCGGAATCGGAAGAGCATCCTTCTTTTTCAATGAATTCCTCGATTATGACTTTGCCGGAAATGGAGTTGTCAAGGGCGTGTTGAAATGCTGACTGCAGCTGCTTCTCATTATCTACTCGAGATACTCCTTTGCTACCTGCAGAGTCGGTTGGTTTAACAATTATCGGGAATGTGAATCTATCCAAATCGTCAGCGGCTTCTTCATAATTGTCATATCCGGCCGATACCGGAACGTTGAAGCCGTTGTCGGTTAGGAATTTCCTGAATAAATCCTTATTTTGCAGAATCTTTATTGACTCGTAAGAACCGGCATAAGGCAGATTCATTTTTTCTGCAACGTATGCAGCCGTTACCACTCCGGGATCTACAGCGAAAGACATTATGCCATCTATTTCAAGTTCTTTTGCCTTGGCTAAGACAGCATCTTTATCAACAATGCTCACGTTGCAATATTCGTCGGAATATTTATGGGCGATATTGTCGGGGAGGTAGTCGCACGTTATCACATGATAGCCTTCTTTGTGGGCAGCCTCAATAACGGGCAGGAGATATCTCAACCCACCAAGAAGCATCAATTTTTTAGTTTTCACGCCAACAAGATAAGATTGTGTAAATATTTCAATAGAGGTGTGGAATTCACCAAAAGCGGAATCCGAGGATGAAAGGAGATTGCCGTCTGATTATCTTCTTACGAGATTTATCACTCTCTCGAGATCGGCATCGGTCAGGGAGTGATGCATGGGCAGGCAGAGCACTGAGTCTGCAATCTTGTAGGCATTTGGCAGATTCTCGCGTGTGGCTGACGACAGGCCTTTGTAGGTGCTGAAATCGCTGATGAGGGGATAGAAATATCGGCGACCGAGCACATTTGCATCTTTCATCTTGAAATACAACTCGTCGCGTGTCATTCCATATTTCTCGGCATCAACAAAAATAGGGAAGTAACTGTAATTGTGACGTACGCCCGGCATATCATCATAGAATGATATACCTTCCACATCCCTTAATGCCTGGCAATAGGCATTAGCCACTTTCCTTCTCGCGTCGATGGCTGCGTCTACCTGACGGAGATTTAGAATGCCGTAAGCAGCGCGCATCTCGTCCATCTTTGAATTTATGCCGGGAGCCACAACCGTAGTTTCATTGGCAAAACCGAAATTCTTCAGATAGTCGATGCGTTGTTTCGTCTTTTCATCGTGCATCACCATTGCTCCCCCTTCGATGGTGTTGTAGACTTTTGTTGCATGAAATGAAAGCGTCGACATATCGCCTGCATTCAGGATTGATTCGCCATCTACTTCCACTCCGAAGGCATGAGCTGCATCATAAATTACTTTAAGTCCGTATTTGTCGGCGATTTCCTGTATGGCCTTGGTGTCGCATGGCTTTCCATAGCAGTGCACCGGCATGATGGCGGTGGTCTTCGGGGTAATGGCAGCCTCAATCTTTTCCGGGTCTATGCCGCATGTGGCGGGATCGATATCCACGAAGACGGGTTTTATGCCATTCCACCAGAGAGAATGGGTGGTGGCGACGAAGCTATATGGAGTAGTTATTACCTCGCCTGTTATGCGCAGTGCCTGCAGAGCTGTGATCAAGGGCAATGTGCCGTTGGTGAAGAGGCTGATATAGGGTACTTTGAGATATTGGGCGAGTTCCTTTTCAAGTTGCTTGTGAAAAGAACCGTTATTGGTGATCCATTTGCTGTTCCAGATTTCCTTGAGCAATTTGTTGAATTCCTCAAGATCCGGCAACAATGGTGATGTTACGGTTATAGTAGAATCTGAATTCATCGTTTGATTTCTTTAATAAATCCGACGGCTTCCTTAAGGTCGCGGGAACGGGTCAGTTTTGTTATAGCCATGAAATATGCAACTCCGGTGATGATTCCCACAGTAAGTTGCAGCCAGAGGACGGGAAGCATATTCACTACGAGATACACTATCGCACCCATCGAGAGGCTGTAGGCTAATGTAGGCATGATGTCACGCATCTGGGTAAGGAATCCTACCTGTATCAGTTTCCCGGTGTAGTGGGTGTTGATGATCAGGCATATCAGCGAACTGAAGATGCTTCCCACGCACATCGCGATAAGCCCTAACGGCAGCGTTATGCAGAGGATGGCGACGCCTATTATTTTCTTGATGATTTCAAGACGAAGGAAGAGATCGCTTCGTCCGCTCACTTGCAATAGATTGAGGTTTATGGCATGGATGGGATACCACATCATTGCGAAGCATAATATCGGGAGCAATACCGCACTGAATGCCCATTGCTCTTTGAGGAGCAGAAGAATCAATGGTTTTGACACCGTGGCGAGCCCCATCATGAGAGGGAAAACGACAAAAGCCGACAACCGGAGGAAGCGACGGTAGACATCGCGCAGTCGCTCGGTGTCGTCCTGCATGGTGCACAGCACAGGATAAGTGACGCGCTGCAGAATGCCGGTGATGTTTGATGATGGGAATTGAGCAAACTGACTTGCCCGCGTGTAGTAGCCAAGGTCTGCTGCATTGAAGGCTTTGCCTATCACGAGAAGATAGATATTGTTGTAAAGCGTGTCGATAATGCCTGAGATTGCAAGTTTTGAGCCGAAGCCAAACAGTTCGCGGAATGATTTCCAGGAATATACCAGTTTGGGACGCCATCTCGAGAGGAACCACAGCAAGACAGAAGATGTGGTGATGCTGGCGATGTGATAGGCCACAATTGACCATACGCCGTAGCCGGTATAGGCCATGGCAATACCGATGATGCCCGACACCACAGCTCCGGAGAATGAAGCTTTGGCTTGTGTCTTGAAGTCAAGTTTGCTTGTGAGCACCGTGCGTTGGATGATAGCCAGACCATTGATGATGATGCTGAGCGACATTATCCTGGCTATCGGCACAAGCAACGGTTGCTTGTAGAAAGCGGCTATGAGTGGAGCACTCAAGAATATCAGCAGATAAAGAAAAATTCCGACCGCGATATTGAAATAAAACACGGTGGAATTGTCAGTCTCGTTGCGGTCTTGCTTTCTGATGAGGGCGTTGGAGAAACCGCTGTCGACGAGCGATTGGGAAATAGCGATGAAGATTGTCAGCATCGCCACGAGGCCGTAGTCTTCCGGAGTGAGAAGACTCGCCATTATGATCATCACTACGAACGAAACAGCCTGGGTAGCGAATCTTTCGATGGAGCTCCAGAGTGTTCCTTTTACAGTCTTATGCTTGAGAGTTTCCAAATGTATGTCAATTATCGGGGGTATCCACTTTGGTCAAAGCAGATGCCGGAACCGTGACTTCCTTCCAATGGATGAATTCGGAGTCGGAAAGACGCAGGGTGTAGGATAGCGAGCCGTCGGTGCTCCTCACCTTGCGGATGACGGCCTGCTGGCCATCGAGCGGACTTCCGTTTTCTATAATCACCTCGTCGCCGATGTTGAGAGGCGGCTGGGAGGCTATGATGTCCATCTCCACGTCGGCTGTGAGCAATCCTACGCTTCGCTGGAATGTTTTCATCTCCCGCATCGGAATCGCGGAATAGGGGCTGGTCGGCGTGTTGGTGGTGCGGTAACACCATGCGAGGTCGCCGATAACGCTCATCATCTTCGATATCTTGTCGTAGCGCATGCGGAAGAACAAAATGCCCGGAATGACGGGAACCTCCGTCTTCACGGCTTTTTTCTTCACAAGCTTGCTCACCGAGCGCTGCGGATAGTAAAACTCTATCTGGCGGATGTGAGGATATTTTCTGTGCTGCAGTTCTTCCTTGATTGTCTCGGGGGTCACGCCGGAGCGCAGACGCATCACATACCAGCCGGTGGTGTTGTTGATGAATACACCCGCTACCCTATTGATTATTTCGTCTTTCCTTTCCTTCGAAAGGAACACCGGCGGCAGCATCGTAAGGAATGAATACTGCCGAGGCAGTTGCTTGACGATGGTGCGGATTTCGGAGTATGGGATATCCTGGCTTATGGCAGCCTGAATCCAGAGCGCTGTTATTGATTCGCGCGAGAAGGAGTTGCCGAATTCAAGACCAGCGGAGCGCGTGGCTGCGCGTATTCCGCTGACAAGATCATGCAATATGGCGGGTTTGCGTCGCTTCCCTTGCTGGAGAGGAAAAACATATTGTGCCTGCGGTGCTTTGCGCATTGCGAGTTTGATGTCTTCGATATGGAAAGAATCTGGCAGCGCATCGGAAAATTTCATATCCACCACGTCGGAGAGCGATGCTTCTGGATTTATCAAAAGATAAAGCAGCGCGTGGAGATATGTGTGGTCGATGGAGAGCGGGTTTTTATTTATTTTGGATAAGTTGACCGCATATTTCATGTTGGATGCAGCCATCTTTATTTCTTCTACCGATGAATCATCGTAAACCACTTCAGCGGGAATGGAGAAATTCAGCGTGCTGTTCTTTCCGGCATTGCCATCCTGTTCGGATTCGGCCGTGCGTGAGCCACTTCCAAGCCAATCTTTAAAGAGCGTATGAAGTGCACCGAGGTATCTTTCCACTGTCGAAGCCTTCATTGGTCGCAACATCATCTCCAGCGTCCAATAGGTAAGAGCTGTCTGCGAGAAGTTCCTGATTCTATGCCGGTGCATTGCCCCGGTAAAAGATGGAATAATTCTCGATGCGAGCATGTCGGAGATATCTGAACTTGGCAGACTTTCGACATATTCAATAAAGTCGATGTTGTTAGTTTCTTGTATTTCAGTCGGTATTGGCATGTAAAGTCAGTGCACGAAATGTGCGGATATGATTATTCTTTTTCTTCTTTCCGTTGCAATGTGGAAGATTGAAGTAATAGATTCGGGAGATAGAAATATTATTGTATTGCAAAGTTACAAATTTTTTGGGGATCCACAAAAATATTTCATACTATTTTTCAACACAATCCGGCTAACCATTAAGCTTCGACATCCGGCGTTGAGTGTGCAGATAGACTTTCGACATCTCGATAACAGATGGCGAGAAAAAAAGCATTCCCGTTCACTGCGGGAATGCCTTCAATTCTTTCAGATTTGTTTAACGAAACTCGAAGATTACATTTTGTCAAACTCTGTTTTCAGCCATTCAAAACGTTGGTCGAGCCAGCCTTTGAGCGTCTCGATTTGTGTTTTTCTGAACGATACAGGGTTGGATGTGGTCGAACGCCATAGCCTGAAGTCGTATTCATAAGCAGGAGTGGTTTTCACTACAGTGGCGTCGATGAAGTCGTATATCCGCTGACGTTCAGCATAAAAATGGTTGAACCGGTTTTTGACAGCGGCGACAAACTCAGGGTCGGTAAACATGCGCTTGTACCACTTCGAGTTTATCACATAGAAGCCTTCCGGATCATTGATGGAGAGGTCTGTGGTCCAGTCGGATGGATAATTACCCATGGCGACATCGAAGTCCCAAAGAGGTCCCATTTTCAGTTTTTCTCCGCGACGGAGATTCATGTAGCAGCTCGAGAAGAAGATGGCATCATTATCTTTGGTGATTTCCTTCACAAGATACCATTCCACAAAAGAATCCACGTCGAAGATGCTTTTCCAACCGGACTCCGCATCAAGATAATCGTCGGAAAAGAGCAGGTTGTCAGCATCGGTCATGAATTTTGTGATATATTCGAGTGATTCCGCAGTTTCGTCATAGCCTTTTACCGCGATAGGTTGGCTGATGTGACCCACCATGAAATAGGGATCGGTTTCTTCCGGGTCGGATGCGTGATTATCCACTTCCACGAGGAAACCGTCGTCTCCAACATCAACACGGTTTTCATCTATCTTTACCTGCTCGGTGAGTAGATACAGACCGAGCCATTCTCCATTAAGCACGAGATTGACCTCAGTGGCGCGGGGAGTCCATGCAAGGTTGCTCATGTTGTTGCCCATCCATAATGCCACATCGTTTCTGATCCATGCTTTGTCGTAGTATTCAGCAAGAAGACACCAGCGTTTGTGTTTCGGCATACCGAGGATAGAACCTTTTTTGTCGAGTTTAAGAGCGTACGGTTTTTTAGCTGCTTTCCATGTGGAGTTGCCTCTCCCTTTTACTGAGAGCGGACCGGAATAGTCGAGTTTGCCAGTATTGTCGTATACGCTGACACTTGCATCAGCCATCCAATCATCTTTGCTTAAGATGGGATTGCCGCCCGGAGTGTCGAGCACGACCGTAGGCAAGCCGGTGGCCACCATTTCGGTAAGTTGCGATGACTGCACGGTAAACGGTTGCGACGACAACTGCCCTACTCCCGATCCTTTCACCACGATTGCGGCCGTCTCTACATATCCAAGACGGTAATTGCTGTCGGTGATGGTGGCCTCATATTGTCCGGGTATGAAATTGCCCTCGGAGTCAGCACTGCGTTTGATTTCGGTAAGGGTGAAATTTTCTGATGAGGCCACAATCAAGGTGCCCCTTGTGGATGGTTGTATTACATCGAGGGCAATCTGGCAATCTTCGTGACCTACATTGAAATCAAGGTCAGCATCCGAAGGATTAACGCGGAAAGTCAGTGTGGCAGATTGTCCAGGTTGAAGTGTCACCACTTCAGGTGTCATCACCATCACTCCTGTAGCGAACGATGATGCAAGCGCGAAGGTATAGGAAGAACCGTCGGCGAATACAAATGTAACCCTGTTATTGACTGAGTCCTGACTTATTGAGGCAATCACGCACTGCGGGTTGGCTGTGTAAGGGGTGACGCTTTCCGACAATATTGTTTTTCCTGATTCATTTTCAATGTAAGTCTGAATCACGTAGTAGCCGTCATCATTGACAATGATCTGCACAGACGCACCAGCCTCGCCATCGGCTCCGTCGTTGCCGGACGCTTTGACATTATTGCCGGCCTCATCAAGCACCGGACCATAAGACATGCCTCCATCGTAGGATACTATCCAATACCCGTCGTGGTCAAGTTTGAGCACCGGAGTTATGCCATCAGCTCCATTTGATCCATCAGCACCTGCACTTCCGTTGGTAATATTGATTGATGAGCCATCAGAGAAAATCACAGTCCATCCACCGGGATTATTTCCGGAAGCAGGTATCTGTTCTACAGATGTTATTAATTTTCCGGAAGCGACCGCATTCTCAATGGCGTCTACGGCAGCCTGAATGTCCTCGACTCTTTGTTCGAGATTGTCGAGGCGGTTGTTGACATCGTCGAGATTTGTACATCCCGGAAGCAGCAAGAAGAAAAGCATCGCAAGCAAATATGCCGCGTTTTTCATGTCTCGTTTCATTTGATATATTGATGTTATTTACAGTTATTTACTAAAAATTCAACATGAGTGCGAACTCCAAGACTCTTTTTATTAGGTCCCCTACCTCACATCAGCGTATATTCTTTGATTCGGAAGCCGGACTTAGACTTAATGGAAAATAAAGTCTGAATAGTTTCATTTGTTAAATTTGTGCAAATATAAATAAAAAAATCAATTATCACAAGAAAAAGATAAGTTTTATATTCTGATTGTGTTTTAATGGCGGCTATTATGCTTTGTGTCGTTTACACATGAGTAATCATGGTTACACATGGGTATACATGATTACACATGTGTCGTCATGGTTATACATGGGTGCATATTTTGGTTTGATTTTGCGGTTGGGTCAGAAGCGATACTGGATGGATGCAAGAATATTGCGTGGGCGGATTTGAAATATGTGTTCTGATCGCGAAAGGGTGCCATAAGTCACATATTTGTAGAATCGTCTGTTCAGCAGGTTATTGATTGTCAGCGAAAGACGTAACCGGGCACTTATTTTCCATACGGCTGATGCGTCGAGGAGAATAAGATTGTCGAAATTGGCGTCAGGCAGTTTCGTAAGGAAGTGTTCGGCGCCCATGGTGAATAGCCACCGATCGTCCGGTATCAATGTAACATATAGTTTTTGGTTAAAGGTGTGGGTATCGTTTTCAATATCTCTGATGATTAGCCGTGAGAATCCATATATCGCATCATAGTTGACAGATAACCATCTGCATAGGCTTCCTCTAATATAAGGCTTGACAGAAACAGACTGCATAGTGTAGTTTTCTTCTATTTCATCCCGAATTGAAGATGCCGCGCTTGCTGAGGCATTGACATCAAAACCTGCAACCATGCGGCTATGTCCGAGTCCTTTGCTCACACCTACGTTAAGATTCCATGAGGAGCTACCGAATAGTTTATCAGAATAAGTGCTCACAATAAAATCATCGATAAACTGTTGATCAGACATTCTCGAGCTTCTGCTGTAATTGAATGATAGCGAAGCGTTGGCAAACAAGGATGTCAAGGGGTTGCGATACTTATAAGTGGCCGTCGCTGAAACGTTTTGTGAATATTTGTCTATATCGTTGCCTATGAAAAGATTGCGGTAGTCGGAAAGCACCGGGGCCGAAATCAGCATATACGCTTGTGGCGATCTGAGTTGGTAAGCTACCGACGCAAGTATCTCACTTTTTGCCGAAGTCATTTTGCGTATGGAGATCCGCGGAGAAAGATTCAGATAATCAGCATATCCGGTGATACTCTGGTGCAGCCATCTCACCGGAACAGCGGAAGAGATGAGCCAGCCGTTGCGGTTATAGTCAAGTTGTGGTGTCGCATATATATTGGATAGAAATGAATTATATATTCCGTCATTGTCAAATGAGTTCATTCCCTTTAGCGAAAGATTCATACGGTGATAGTTGAGGTCTGCGCCAAAATTAAGATAAAACTTCCAGAACCTGGCAAGCTTACCCCATCGCGATTCGGTAGTGCTGCGAAAATCGGTAGTGCCGATGCTTTGCGACGCGTCTTGACTGCCGCTTACAATCAGTAAGTCCGGACGCTGATAGAATGTATTACGTGAGGTAAGTTCAAAGATTTTCTTGTCGTTGCGTTTCACGAGTTTGAGGTCGTTGCTTACCGAGAAATTACGACGACTGATACGTTGGTCAAGCTCAAAAGAGCCCGTTAT
>JAUNFY010000015.1 GCA_030524805.1 Bacteroidales bacterium
TGGGGAATCTTGGGGATAATAGCGAAGGCTGCTCCGGAGTTGGGGCAGCCTTCGCTATTGGATGGGCTTTCGCTATTAGATGGCGGAGCCGGGCGATTGGGGCGTCTGGGGTGATTGGGGCGGTTGCGGGGTCTGGGGCGGGGTGGCGGTGGGGGCGGGGTCTTTGAAGAGGCCGGAGAGGTAGCGCTCGTTGAAGCGCTGCATGAGGTCCCAGAAGGTGGGCACAAACAGCGTGCCGATCAGCGCGTTCATCGCCATGCCGAACACTACGGCCGTGCCCAGCTCGATGCGGCTGTTGGCGCCTGCGCCGGTGGCGAACATCATCGGCATCACGCCGAACACGAATGCCAGCGCCGTCATCATGATGGGGCGGAACCGTATCACCCCGGCATTGTGGGCCGCCTGCATTATGGGTTGGCCGCTCTTGCGGAAATCCATCGCGTATTCCACAATCAGGATGGCGTTTTTGGCCGACATGCCTATGAGCAATATCAGGCCTATCTGCGTGTAGACGCTGATCGACTGGCTCATGAAGATGCAGCCGAGCACGGTGCCGAGTATAGCTACCGGAGTGGCGAGTATCACGGCGATAGGGTCGGTCCAGCTTTCATACTGAGCGGCGAGCACGAGTATCGTCATTATGATGGCGAAGATGAACACGAACGAGATGGTGGTGCCAGACTGCGTTTCCTGATATGCGATGCCGGTCCAGGCGTAGGAGTAATTCTTGCCTAATGTCTCGCGCATCAGCTGCTCCATCCCCTCGATGGCCTCCGACGAGGAGACGCCATGCGCCGGATTGATGGTGACAGAAGCCGATTCATACATGTTGTAACGGTTCACCGTGGCCTGTCCCATCACGGGCTCCACGCTCGCGAACGAGGAGAAGGGCACCATGCTCCCGTCGGTATTCCTCACCGAGAGGCGCATCACGTCGCCCACGTCGCGTCGCGATGCCGGGTCGCCCTGCAGCCGCACCTGATATACGCGGTCGAACTCCACGAAATCGTTGACGTAGTTGCCGCCCATGTAGCCGCTGAGAGTGGTGAAGATGTCGGAAAGTTCAAGACCGAAGCTCTCCGCCTTGTCGCGGTTGATGTTGAGCTGATATTGCGGCACGACGCCCTGATACATCGTGGTGAGCGAAGAGAAACGCGGGTCGTCGGCCACAGCCTCCTTCAGGCGGTCGATGGCCTTCAGCATCTCCACGGCTCCGAGCGAATTGATGTCGAGCAGGTTCATCTCCAGGCCCGACGACATGCCGAGTCCCGGGATGGCCGGCGGATTGACGGCGAAGATCGATGCACTTTGTATCTTGCTGCCTATCTCCTCGGTGCGCGCCATGATGGCATCCACGCTCTCGCTGCGTCCGCGATCCTTCCAGGGCTCGAGCATCACCATCACCGTGCCGCCGTTGGAAGCGGCGCCTCCTCCCATGAGCGAGAAGCCGGAGATGGTCATCACATCCTTAACGCCCGGAATCTTCCTTATCTCGCCGGCCAGCTGATCGGTCACTTTCTCGGTGCGTTCGAGCGAGGCGCCCGTGGGGAGCTGCACCGAAGTCATGAAATATCCCATGTCTTCCGAGGGGATGTAGCTCGTAGGCCACTTTATGAAGCCCCAGAAGGCGGCCGCCGCGATGGCGAGGAAGATGCAGATCGAGATGCCGGCATGGCGCAGCATCAGGCTCACGATGCGGTCGTAGAGTTTCTCGGTCTTCGCCCAGGCGTAGTTAAACCAACGGTAGATGAAGAACCGCGATTCGGTGCGCGGCTTGAGGAAGAGGGCGCAGAGGGCCGGGGTGAGGGTGAGTGCGTTGAAGCCCGAGAAGGCGGTGGAGACAGCGATGGTGAGCGCGAACTGCTTGTAGAGCTGCCCCGTGATGCCGGAGATGAAAGCCGTGGGGATAAACACCGAGAGGAGCACCAGCACTTCGCCCACCACCGGGCCCGTGAGTTCCTTCATGGCCTTCTCGGCGGCCTCATGGCGCGTGATGTCGCCCTTGTCGACAAGGCGCGAGCAGTCTTCCACCACCACGATGGCGTCGTCGACCACGATGGCTATTGCCAGCACAAGGCCGAAGAGCGAGAGGGTGTTGAGCGAGAAGCCCATTATCTTCATCACGGCGAAAGTGGCGATGAGCGATACGGGGATGGTGATCATCGGAATCACCACGGCCCGCCAGTTCTGCAGGAAGATGAGGATCACCAGCATCACGATGAGCGACGTGAGGAGGAACGTCATGAAAAGGTCGTGGACCGATTCCTTCACGTAGTCGGTGGCGTTCATGATGATGGAGAAGTGCACTCCGTCGGGCAGATATTCCGAGAGGCGGTCGAGCTCGTCGATGCACCCTTTCGCCACGTCGAGGGCGTTGGCACCCGGCAGCTGGTTGATGCCGATGGCGCATCCGGCCTGTCCGTTGATGGTGGAGCTGTTGGAATAGCTGTTCGAACCGAGGTCGATCTTCGCCACATCCTTGAGGCGGAGCATGCCGGTGCCGTCGCTGCGGATCACGATGTCGCCGAACTCCTCGGGCGACGAGAGGCGTCCGCGGCTGACGAGCGTGTATTCAAACGCCGTGTTGGTGTTGAGAGGAGGCTGACCTACCGATCCGGCGCTCACTTCGATGTTTTGCGACCGGATAGCCGCCGAGACGTCGGCCGGCGTGAGGTTGCGGATGCGCATCGCTTCCGGATCGAGCCATACGCGCATGCTGTAGTCGCCGCCGCCGAAGGCCTGCACGCCGCCCACACCCTCCACGCGGCTGAGCGGGTTGATGAGGTTGAGCTCGGCGTAATTGGTGAGGTAAAGTGCGTCGTAGCGCTGCGGGTCGTCGGCAAGGAGGGCCACGAAGAGAATCTGGTTGCTCGCCTCTTTGTTGACGCTCACGCCCTGCTGTGCCACTTCGGAGGGAAGCGTGCTGCTGATGAGCGAGATACGGTTCTGCACGTTGACGGCTGCCTGGTCGAGGTCGGTGCCGTTTTCAAAAGTGATGGTGAGCGAGTAGCTGCCGTCGCTGCCCGAATTGCTGCTCATGTAGAGCATGCCTTCCACACCGTTGACCTGCTGCTCGATGGGTACGCCTACGGTCTGAGCCACGGTGGTGGCGGAGGCTCCGGGATAGGAAGCGCTCACCATCACGGTGGGAGGCGTGATGTCGGGATATTGCGCCACCGGCAGCGAGAAATAGCACATCGTGCCCGCCAGCACCATCAGCACGGCGATGACGGTGGCGAAAATAGGGCGGTCGATAAAAAACTTGGAGAACATAAAGCGGTTATTTTACGGTGTGGGGGGTTACTTGCATGCCGTTTCTTACGGAGAGGAGGGCTTCGGTGACGTAGCGGTCGCCGGCCGAGAGGCCTTCGGTGATGACACGCAGCGAGTCGCGGTAGAGCTCACCGGTCTTCACCGGCGTGTAGACCACCTTGTCGGAATCGTTGACCACATATACGTATTTGCCGAGCTGGTCGGTGCCGATCGAGGAGTCCTTGATGAGGATGGCCTTCGGGTTCACTCCGTAGGGGAGGCTCACCGTGGCATACATGCCGTCTTTGAGCTCGTTGTATTTGTTGTCGATCATACCCTGCAGCCGCAGTGTGCCGGTCTTGGAGTTGACCGAAGGCGACTGGTAGTAGAGGTCGGCGGTGTAGGAATGGGGCAGCGTCTCGCTGAAGGCGATGGGGATGTTGCGGTAGAGCGACTGGTCCATTCCCCCTTTCTGGCCCACCATGTTCTCATATTGCGAGTCTTCGATGTCGAAACAGGCCACCATTTCTGAGATGTCGTAGATGGTGCAGAGAGTCACGGGGGCAGCCTCGCCGCTGATGTAGTTGCCCGGGTCGAGGGTGCTGGAAGTGACGTAGCCCGCGAAAGGCGCCCTCACGGTGCAGTGCGATAGGTTGAGGTTGGCCTGCCCCAAGGCCGCGCGTGCGTTCTTTATGGCTGCCTCGGCCTGCTCCATTGCCGACTTGGCCTGGATGACCTCTATCTGCGACACGGCGTCGCTCTTCAGCGCCTCATTCAGCGCCTAATAGTTTTTCGAGGCATATTGATATTCGCTCTCGGCAGTGGCGAGGGCAGCCGAAGCCTGGGCTGCCGCCTCGCGGTATTTGTCAGGCTCGATGGTGAATAGCACCTGCCCTTTGCTGACGTAGGCCCCGCTTTCATAGTTTTTGGAGAGGATGGTGCCGTTGACGCGCCCGACAACCTGGGCGGTTGTGCCGGCGCTGATGAGGCCGGGATATGTCTTGTGGAGCACGATGGAGTCCACTTCGGGCAGGGCCACGTTGATGACCGGTGTGGCCGACGCGGCGTCTTTGCGGTCGCTCTTTTTGCAAGCGCTGAGTCCGGCCGCTATGAGGGAAGATGCGAGTATGAGATGGAGTGCGGTAGATTTCATAGTATAAGGAGTTTTGATTAAGGATTTTCTTTATTGAGCGATCGGACATCATGGCCGGCAGGCCTCAGGCGTGGGCGGTTATTCCCATCCGCCGCCGAGCGCCTGGTAGAGCGCCACCACGGCGTTGAGGGCGTTGCGGCGGGCCTCGATGCGCGAGTCCTGGTTTTCAAGATAACTGATCTGTGCGTCGACCACATTGCTGAAAGGGGAGAGCCCCTTCTTGTAGAGCTCCACCGAGAGGTCGAGCGATTCGCGGCTCGCCTCCACGGCGTCTTCCATCAGTTCGTAGGTGCGGATTGAGGATTTGTAGGTAGTGGTGGCGTTGTCGACATCTATCACGGCGTTCATCACGGTGTAGTTGTAGTTGTAGACAGCAGCCTCGAGCTGTGCGCGGGCCTCGGCGGTGCGGTAGTTGCGGGCGAGTCCGTCGAAGAGGGTCCAGCTCAGCGTGGGCTGTATTTCCCAATACATGCTGTGGCGGCCGAAGAGATTGCCGGCATCGTGGGCCTGGGTGCCGATGCTGCCGTTGAGGGTGAGGGTGGGGAGGAAATCTTTCTTGGCGACACCGACCTGCGCCGCATATCCGGCAAGCTGCGCCTCGGCCTGCCTTATGTCGGGGCGACGGCGCAGGAGGTCGGCCGGCACTCCGAGGTCGGCGCCGTAGATGATGCGCATCGGGGCGATCGGGACGGAGAGCCACTGATGTATCTCGGAAGGATAGGTGGCGGTGAGTAGCCCGAGCGAATTGATGGCGCTCTCTATCATCGACTCAAGTGTCGGAATGGATGCCTTGGTCGTTGCCACCACATTTTTCGACTGCGACACTTCCAGTTTGTCGCCGATGCCGGCCTTGAAGCGTGCCTGCACTATGGCGAGCACTTTTTCCTGCTCGGCAAGGTGGCTTTTGGCTACTTCGAGCTCACGCTGATAGGTGCGCAGGGTGATGTAGGCTTTCGCAACGTTGGCGGCGAGCGATACCATCACCCCGTCGTATTCGGCGCGCGAGGCATTGTAGGCGGCCTTTCCCGCCTTTACGTTCTGGGTGATCTTGCCGAAGAGGTCGATTTCCCACTGCGCGGAGGCTCCGAGCGAGAAATAGTCGTAGGCGGAGGAATTCACCACGGTCTTTGAAGTGGCGCCGGAGTTCTGCCCCTTCACCCATCCGGCCGAGAGGTCGATGGTGGGGAAATAGGATGAGCGGGCGGCATCGAGCGATTTCTTCGCCATCTCGATGCGCGCCACGGCAGCGCCGACGTCGTAGTTGCCGCGCTGAGCCATGGAGATGAGCGAGTCGAGATCCGCGTCGCCGAAGGTTTTCCACCAGTCGTCGTCGGAAGGGAGTTTCTGGGTGAACTGCGACACGTATTCCCAGTGGCCGGGAATGGAGTCGAGCAGCCATCTGTCGGGCTTGTCGTCTGCGCTTGCCCGGTAGATGCAGAATATGGCGGATATGGCGGCCAAAGCCGGTCTTAAGTGTGTTTTCATAGCGAAATGATGTGGTCTTTATTCATTAAGTTAACGCATGGGGTGTTTAATTGTTCAAGGGGCGTGGAGGGCGCTTTTCCGCCGGGTTGGGGCGGCCGGGAAAGGGGGAGGAAGGGAAGGATGGCAAAATGACGTGAGAACGCGAATGATATGTGAAGCCGTGTGAATTTTTATGGAAATTTGTTGCGTGGTAATTTAATTTTTGCTATCTTTGCAGATGAAATAGGGACAACATGGCATCTAAACAACAGAAAATATTATTGATTTATACGGGAGGCACTATCGGAATGATAGAAAATCCCGCCACGAAGGCGCTCGAACCTTTCGACTTCAATCATCTGCTTGACAATGTTCCAAAGATAAAGATGCTGGATTTTGAGATCGACAACTGCCAGTTTGACGTGCCGATAGATTCGGCGCAGATGGATCCGTCGCATTGGAGGCAGATAGCGAAGGTGATAGAAGACAATTATGCCGGCTATGACGGTTTTGTGATACTGCATGGCACCGACACGATGGCCTACACCGCCTCGGCGCTCAGTTTCATGCTCAATAATCTCACCAAACCCGTGATAATCACCGGCTCGCAGTTGCCTATCGGCGAGGTGCGCACCGACGGAGAGGAAAACCTGATCACCGCCCTTCAGGTGGCGGCCGCCCGCGATGTGGATGGCGGCCCGATGGTGAGGGAGGTGGCCATATTGTTTCAGGATTCCCTTCTGCGCGGCAACCGCAGCACGAAGTTCTCGGCCGACAATTTCGATGCGTTCCAGTCGAGCAATTACCCCGTGCTGGCACATATCGGTCTGGCAATCAACTACAACAAGGAGGCGCTGCTCCGTCCCTCGCAGGGCAAGGAGTTCAAGGCCGAATATTTCATGGATACTAACGTGGCATTCCTCGATCTCTTTCCGGGCATACAGGAGAGCGTGGTGAGGGCTACGCTGAGCATCCCCGGGCTCAAGGGGGTGGTGCTGAAATCGTTTGGCGTGGGCAACGGCCCCAACAGCCCCTGGTTTTTCAACTGTATCCGTGATGCGGTGCAGAACGGGCTGCTGATAGTCAACGTGTCGCAGTGCAGCAACGGCATGGTGTCGCCGATGAAATATTCCGCCGGAGTGGGTCTCGCCAACGCGGGCATCATATCGGGCCACGACCTGACGTCGGAGGCAGCCATCACGAAGATGATGTATCTCTTCGGCATGGGCGCCACCCAGCAGCTCGCCGGCAAATACATGGAGAAAAACCTCCACGGCGAGCTTACGGAATAATGTCCGGGGCCGACCTTCGGCATCTCTACGCGCCTTCTTCGGCATCTACAAGCAAAAGCAAACTACACGCAATAAGCAAACTACACAAAAGAATAATACCTGCATCGATATCTATCGGCGCAGGTATTATTTTTTATTCAGAAAAGCTTAGCTATGGAGGAGAGCGCTCCATCTGCCGGCTTCGGCATACCCGCGGCCCTTGGCATCTACCCCCGGAATGCTTCCGGGGCACAGAACAGAATATCTCTGCCTTTGGGAATGCTGCCTTTGAGAATTCTTTCTTTTGGCTTCCTTTTTGGGAAGGCTTCCTTTTTGGAATTTCGGGCGACGGGGCAGGGGCTTCAGTAGCCGAACTGCTGGCCTTTGCGGGTGATGGGGATGCCGGATTTCATCCATTCGGGCATCGGGTCGCCTTTCAGGTAGTGGTCGAAGAATTGCTGAAGGCGGATGGTGATGTCCTTGCGGTTGCGGCGTTCGCGCAGGTTGTGGGCCTCACCGTTGTATTGCAGCATCCACACCGGCTTCTGCAGGCGGCGGAGCGCCATGAAGAGCTCGATGCCCTGATACCAGGGCACGGCGCCGTCGTTGTCGTTGTGCATGATGAGCAAGGGAGTCTTCACGCGGTCGGCATGAAACACGGGGGAATTGGCGATGTAGAGCTCCGGCGCTTCCCACAGGTTGCGGCCGATGCGGCTCTGTCCCTGCTCATATTGTCCCTGGCGTGAATTGCCGCTTTCCCAGCGTATGCCGCCGAAAGCCGACGTCATGTTGCTGACGGGAGCACCGCTGCCGGCACACGCGAACATGTCGGTGCGGGTGACGAGGAATGCCGTCTGATAGCCACCCCAGCTCTGGCCGTCGATGCCGATGCGCTCCTTGTCGATGAAGGGGAAGCGGCGGCACATCTCTTCGGCTCCGGAGCATACGAAATTGTAGGCGCATTCGCCCGGAATGCCGGCCTTGTAGTGGATGTCGGGCACGAAGACCACATATCCGCGGCTCACGTAGAAGGGATAGTTGACCCAGCTCCACGAAGGCTCCATGTTGTAGTGTGTGTAGAGGTCTTCCGAGCCTGTCTCATAGAAGACGCAGAGCATCGGATATTTCTTCTGCGGGTCGAGGTCTTCGGGCAGATAGAGCACTCCGTCGGAGGGGGTGCCGTCGTAGGCGTTCCAGCTCACGAGCTGCGCCGTGCCCCAGTTGTAGTCCTTCACCTGCGGATTGGAGTCGCTCACCTTGATGGCCTTCCTGAAGTCGCCTTTCGGGGCGAGCCATACGTCGGGCATCACCGAGAAATTCGCCTCCACAAATGAGAAGGAAGGCGCATCGAGGGCCTGGCGCAGCTGGGTGAAGCTGAGGGTGTCGAGCACCACATTCTCCGGCGCCGACGCCTTGCCATATTTCATCGAGGCGAGGCCGTTGCGCTTGTCGGCATAGTTGAAGAGCGAGAGGGCCATGAGGTCGCCTGCGGCGAGCGCGCGGCGTTCCTTGCCGAGGGTGTCGACATATCGGAGCTTGACGTTGTTGGTGCGGCCATAGCTTTTGGTTAGGCATTCGGGCTCTGCCTTGCCGGCGGGGTCCACGCTCCAGATGTCGAAGCGGTCGTAGACGAGGAGGCGGTTGTCTCCCTCGCTCCATGCGGCGTAGCCATATTCCTGTCTCACGCCCGGATGGTCGTCGGTTTCGTCCCATACGGGGTAGGGGATGCCTTCGGTGACGTTGACAGTCTGTCCCGATTCGATGCCGTAGGCATACCAGTGTCCGTCTTTAAACCAGAACACGTATTTCCCCTCGGGCGAGAGATGCGACGAGTCGGCATATACGGTGGCCACCTCGCGGCGTTCGCCATCGTTGACGTTGACCACGTAGAGGTCTTCGGGTGCGTAATAGTTCCACTGGCGGCTCACTATCTCCTTGCTCGGGTCGCGCACGAGCGCCCAGTCGGCGTCCCATCTGTCGGGCACGGCGATGGAGGCGAGCGGATTGCTGTCGATGAGCTGCTGACCGCCGCTTTCAAGGTCGATCACCACGGGGAAGGTCTGCTCGCGGAGCTCGTCGAGGTTGCATTTGTCTTCCGGCGGATTGGCGGGAGCGTCCCAGCGCCATATATCGAGTTCCGGAGTCTCGAAGCTCACGAGAGTGGTGTCGTCGGGAGCCACTTCAGGAGCCACACCTATCACCAGGCGGCGACCGTTGTGGCTGAATTCAGGACGTGAATACTGGTTGATGAAGAGCTGGCTGCCGTTGGCCTTCGCCATCTTCTCCTTCCATTCGGCCAGCAGTTTTTCCTGCAGCTCGGGGTCGGCGGCGTGCGGACGCTGCAGGTTGGGGCCCTTGCGCGCGCCGGGGAGGGCGATTTCAATCTCCTCGGGCGCTACGGTGCCGGCCGTGAGGTCGGCAAGCCAGAGCTGCATGCGGCGTGTGCCGGTCTTGTTGCTGTCGTTGGTGGCGGTGTAAGCCAGGCGGGAGCCGTCGGTGGAGAAAGCGGGAGTGCCGTAATGCTTCTTCCCCTCGTCGAGGGTGAGGCGTGTGCCGGCTGCCAGATTGAGCAGGCGTATGCCGCCGGAGAATACCGAATCCTTCTCGGGCGGGCATATCCTCGCGGCGAGGCGTGTGCCGTCTTCGCTGAACACGTAGTCTTTCACGTAGGGCACCATGATGGTGTCGCCCGTCGAGAGGTTGCGGACCACGAGCGGCAGCCCGGCCTCCTTGTCGGCGAGTTTCATGAAGGGGGTAGTGGTGGTGTCGCAACTCTGGTATGCTATCCATCCGCTCCCTTTCTCAGCGGTCTTGAAGCCCTTCACGAGCGGAATCCTCACCACCTCGCGCTTGCGGAGGTCGATGAGCGCGAGTGAATCCTGCGGCATGTCGAAATCCTTCTTCTTGTCGATCTTGGCCTTGCGGGTGTCGTGGAAAAGGGGAATGACGCGGGCAATGGCCCAGCGGCTGTCGGCGGAGAACTTCACGTCGGCGCCGCGCGCTATGCTTATCTCGGCGTCGCTGCCGGTGCTGCGCAGGGTGAGCACTCCGTCGCCCTCCTGCGGGTTGATGCTGAAGGCGGCCCAGCGGCCGTCGTTGCTCAGCGAGTGGTTATATACTTTCTTCCAGTCGTCGAAACAGGTATGGTCGAGAGCCTTCTTTGCCGGGAGGGTCAGCGCCACTCCGCAGGCGAGGAATGCGAACAGGTATTTTTTCATGTCGTTCGGATTGTGGTGGGGTGATGGTTGTTTCAACTCAGTTTCAGGTCGTGTCCCATGCGCTCCTTCTTCGTGTGCATGTAGAACTGGTTGTATTTGTTGGGTTGCACTTCGAGGGGCATTGTCTCCACAATCTCGATGCCGAAGCCCTCGAGACCGATGCGCTTCATGGGGTTGTTGCTGAGCAGGCGCATCTTCTTCACTCCGAGAGCGTGCAGGATGGAGGCGCCCACACCGTAGCTGCGCTCGTCGGCCTTGTGGCCGAGGTGGAGGTTGGCGTCGACCGTGTCGAGTCCTTCTTCCTGAAGCTTGTAGGCTTTTATCTTGTCCATCAGGCCGATGCCGCGTCCTTCCTGATTGAGGTAGACGATGGCTCCGCGCCCTTCCTTCTCTATCATTTCCATCGCCTTGTGGAGCTGCTCGCCGCATTCGCAGCGCATCGATCCGAAGATGTCGCCGGTGGCGCAGCTGCTGTGCACCCTCACGAGTATCGGCTCGTCGCTGTGCAGGTCGCCCTTGATGAGGGCGATGTGTTCGAGTCCGTTGTCTTTCTGCCTGAAGGGCACGAGGCGGAAATGGCCGTAGGCCGTGGGCATGTCTACTTCCTCGCCTTTCTCAAGCAGATTGTCGTTGGCGAGGCGGAAGGCGATGAGGTCGCGTATGCTTATGAGCTTGAGCCCCCATTCGTCGGCCATTTTCCTGAGCTGCGGCAGGCGGGCCATGGTGCCGTCTTCGTTCATTATCTCCATGAGCACACCGGCCGGCTGCAGCCCTGCGAGGCGTGCGAGGTCGACGGCGGCTTCAGTGTGGCCGGCGCGTTCGAGCACACCGCGGTCCTGGGCATAGAGCGGGTTGATGTGGCCGGGACGGCCGAAAGTGGCGGGGGTGGATTTGGGGTCAGCGAGAGCGTTGAGGGTGGCGGCGCGGTCGCAGGCGCTCACTCCGGTGGAGCATCCTTCGAGTTTGTCGACGGTGACGGTGAAGGGAGTGCCGAGCATCGAGGTGTTCTCCTCCACCTGATAGCCGAGGTCGAGCTCCTTGCAGCGTTGCATGGTGAGGGGAGCGCAGAGCACCCCGCGGGCGTTGAGGAGCATGAAGTTCACCTGCTCGGGAGTGATTTTCTCGGCTGCTATGATGAGGTCGCCTTCGTTTTCGCGGTCTTCATCGTCGACCACTATCACGAAATTGCCGTTTCTGAACTCTTCGATTGCTTCTTCAATCTTATCAAGCTGTATATTATCCATAGTTTTAGAAGATTTTACCTGTTTATGTCGGGAGGGAGGTGGGAGGATGTCTCGGCTTCCGGAGGTCGCTGTTTCCGTGAGGCTGTTGCTTCCGGATGTCACTGCTCCTTCCTGAAGAGGGAGAAATTGACCGAGCCGTAGCTGCGGTGCTGGATGAAACCGGGGAGCGAGGAAAAGTCGTGCTTGGCGTTGTGCTCCACAATGACGAGCGCGCCGGGCGCCGCGATGGGCGAGCCGAGGATGAGCGAGGGAATCTCGGCAAAGCGAGGATGATCGTAGGGAGGGTCGGCGAAGACTATGTCGTAGCCTTGGCGCGAGGTGGCCATGAATTTGAAAGCGTCGCCGCGGACCACGCGCAGTGCGTTGTCGGCGAGTTTCTCCTTCACGCTCCTGATGAAGTTGGCCTGGGTGGCGGCCATCTCGACCGACGTCACGGCCGCCGCCTCCCTCGAGAGGAACTCGAGGCTGATGGCTCCCGTTCCGGCGAAAAGGTCGAGCACGCTCTTGCCTTCGATATCCTCGATGTTTTCTATCACGTTGAAGATATTCTCCTTGGCAAAGTCGGTGGTGGGACGCGCCGTGATGTTGCGTGGCACGTCGAAGCGCCGTTTGCCGTATTTACCTCTTATTATTCGCATGGTTGTTTTTTCTATTGATGGCCAGAAACACAGCGGTGGGGATGGTCTGCCCGGCGAGGTCGTGGTTTTTCTGGTCGGCCGATTTGAAATAGGCCGAGAGCGTGTTGCCTAGGTTGCGCCTTATCTCGCGTATGCCGCTGAATACTATCTCGGTGTCGGTGTTGTCCACCCCGTAGGTCTGCAGCATGTTGAGCAAAGTGTAGGCTATGTCGTTCTCGCTCTTCCAGGGGTGGGAGGAGGCGCAGAGCAGTTCGGAGCGGTCGAGCAGGATGATGTCGGCGCTGCTTTCCCTGACGTCGACCACGCATTTGAACGACTCGTGGGGCGTCATGGCCGCTTCCTTCAGCAGGGTGAGCTGGCTCCATATCCTCGCGCCGGGAAACGACCGCTGCAGAAACGACTTGAGGCCCGGAATGAGGGAGAAGGCTATCTTCTCGTTGCCCGACTCGTTGATGAGCACGTCGTAGGCGTGGCCGCCGAACACTTTTGTGTGAATCTCGGCGCAGTCCTCGTCGAGAGGGTAGGCCGAGGCCGGAAGCCAGAGCTGGCGCTCGCTTTCCACTATGATGTCGGCCGAATAGTCGTCGAGGATGGTCGGGTTGTCGTAGACCACATCCTCGATGCGGCGCAGAAGCCCGTCTTCGGAGGGCTGCCACGATTCGCGCACCAGCGTCTTCGGCGTGCGTCCGAGGCTGGCGTCGGGCACCAGCCAGGCGCCTATGCCGTGGAGGGATATGTCGACCGCGAGATGCCACTGACCGTTGTCGAGGGCATCGGCTCGGTAGTCTTTTTTATTGAAATCTTCGCTCATGATGCAAAATTAACAAAATTAAGAGGGAAAAACAACTAAAAACGGAATAACTCTTGTTTGTTTCGTATTTTTTTTAGATATTTGCATCATGACTCGCAGCGAAACAAAAGAAAACTTCGATATCGACCGCACCATCCTCCGGCTCACCGCGCCCACGGTGCTGAGCAACATCTCGGTGCCACTGCTCGGCCTGTGCGACACGGCCGTGGCCGGCCACATGGGCGAGGAGAAGTTTCTCGCCTCAATCGCCATAGGGTCGGTGATGATGTCGATGATGTATTGGCTTTTCGGCTTCCTGCGTGGCGGCACGTCGGGACTCACGGCCACCGCTTTCGGGGCGCGCGACCGCTCGCTGATGGGCTACAGCCTGCTGCGGGCCTCTTTCCTGGGGCTGGCCATAGGGCTGGCGCTTCTTGTGCTTCACGGGCCGATACTGTCGGGGCTGCTCGCCGTGATGGGCGCTTCGCCGCAGGTGAGCGAGCTCTCGGCCGCCTATTTCCGCATCTGCATCTGGGGCACCGTGCCGATGATGCTGCTCACCGCCGTGACGGGATGGTTTGTGGGCATGCAGTCCACGTCGCGCGCCATGTGGCTCAATATCGGGCTCAGCCTGCTCAACGTGGTCTTCACCCTCACTTATGTCTACGTCTTCGGCCTCGGCTTCAAGGGGATAGCGCTCGGCACCCTCACCGCGCAGTGGGTTGTGGTGATTCCGGCGCTGGTGATGGCGGCGCGCCTTTGCCGCAGATATGATGTGGTGCTGAAGATCGACCGCGGCATATTTTCCGATGCCGCCAACTGGCGGAAGATATTCAGCGTCAACTCCAACCTCTTTTTCCGCTCGGCATGCCTGATAGCCGTCACCATGATTCTCTATGCCTGCAGCGCGCGGATGGGCGATGTGGTGACGGGGGCCAATGCGGTGATAAACCAGCTGTTTCTCTTCTTCTCATATTTCATGGATGGATTCGCCTACACGGGCGAGGCGCTCATCGGGCGCTACAACGGCGCGCGCGACCGCCGTATGCTCACGCTCTCGGTGCAGGGGCTGCTGAAGTGGGGCGCGTGGATGACGATTGCTTTCGTGCTCATTTATTCGCTCGGACTGAGAGACATAGTCGGTTGGCTGAGCGATTCGGAGGCGGTGGTGGAGAGTGTCGTGTCGTGCCGCTCGTGGGTGCTGCTCATCCCGGTGGCGGGAGTCGCGGCATTTGTCTACGATGGTTTCTACATAGGGCTGACCCACACCCGCCCCATGCTCTATTCCACCCTCGGGGGGCTGATAATATTCGTGGTGCTGCTGATGCTCGTGGGCAACACGCAGTCGATGCTGTGGATGGCCTTTACGTGCTATCTCGCCCTCCGATCGATAATTCTTATTTCCTTATTCCCAATAAAACATTTAAGATGCTGAAGTTTGTAAACGCCAAGTTGAATCTTGGCCTCGACATAGTGAGAAAACGTGAGGATGGATATCATGACCTTTCGACGGTGTTTTATCCCGTGGGCCTTCACAACGGTACTCCGGAGAATCCTGAGCCGTTTTGCGACGTGATTGAGATAACGGAGGCGGCTGCCACCCGCTTCGAGTTCACGGGCCGGGCCGTGGATTGCCCGCTTGAGAAAAACCTGGTCTACAAGGCGTGGAATGCCTTCAGGGAGGCTTATCCCTCGTTGCCGGAATATTGCATCCGCCTCGAGAAGCATCTGCCCGACGGGGCGGGGTTAGGTGGAGGAAGCGCCGACGCCACTTTCGTGCTGCGCATGCTCAACGAGATGAACGGCCGTGTGTTTGACGACGCGCGCCTGGAGGCTATGGCGCTTCGGCTCGGTGCCGACTGCCCGTTTTTTGTGCGCAACCGTGCCTGCTTTGCCGAGGGGGTGGGCGAGAAGATGCAGGATCTGGATCTGAACCTCGCGGGATGGTGGTGCGCTCTGGTGAAGCCCGACCTTTCCATCCCTACGCGCGATGCCTTCGCCGGCGTCACTCCCCGGGTGCCCGACATGTCGCTGAAAGAGATCGTGGCGTTGCCGATAAGGGAGTGGAGGGGATTGATGAAGAATGATTTTGAGAAGTCGCTCTTCCCGAAATATCCGCTTCTCGCGCAGATCAAGGATGCCATCTATTCGCAAGGTGCCGTCTATGCCTCCATGTCGGGGTCGGGGTCTACGGTTTTCGGTTTGTTCCCCACGCGTGAGGCTGCCCTGCAGGCGATAGCTTGCTTCCCCGATTGCTACACTACGGTGAGCTTGCTGTGAGCCGTTGCGATTCGTGTAGCCTGTGCGGTTTATGCTGTGATGGTTTTCGTTTCGTGAAGGCTCAGAAGGGACGTTTCGTGAAGGTTTTGGCGGAGGGGATAAGACGAAAAAAACAGCCACTTTCACAAGCGACTGTTTTCTAAAAGTTTTCCATAATACTTTCGAACTAACCTAACATCATGAAACGATTTTATACTATTAGAACAATCGCTATGGTAAATAGTTTACGAAAATATGAAAAATTTTAATAAAAATTTTGATTTTTATATAACGATATAAATAATATGCAAAGAATCAATATATTAGCATTTATTCTGTTGGTAATATTTTTTGCTGCCGAGGGCAAACGGCTCGTGATTTCCGGTCCGATCGGGGAGGGGGCGTTCGTCGACCGCGCCGACATTGAGGAAGTAGTGGTGGCCGAGGGATGCGGAGTGACGGAGATTCCCGACTATGCCTTTCTCGGATGCACGTCGTTGAAAAGGGTGCATTTGTCGGCGGATATCAGGAAGATAGGCTATCAGGCCTTCGCCGAATGCGACAGTCTCGCGGAGATCAATCTGCCTGACGCTCTGGAGGATATCGGCAGCAATTCGTTTGCCTACTGCCGCAGCCTCGGCAACCTGACGTTTCCCGACGGCCTGACGCATATCGGGCACAATGCCTTCTCTTTCTGCACGTCGCTGACGCGGGTGTGGCTGCCCGACAGCCTTAAGGAAATAGAATCGTATGCTTTTTCCGACTGCGACAGCCTGCGGGAAGTGCGTCTTCCGGCCAACGACCGTCTGCTCGGTGAGTTGATGTTTAATTGCTGCCGTTTGCTCGCGGTGGTGGTGGAGCCGTCGGTGAAAGTGCCGCCCTTTGATTGCGACAGCTATATTTTCGACCCCGACGACAAGGAGGCCTACCGCAAGTGTGAGCTGCGCGTCCCGGCCGAATCCGCCGCCTCCTACCGCCATTCCCCCTCCTGGTCGCTCTTCGACACGATCCTCCCGCTGAAATAGCGGAACCATGGTAATCGCCTTGGGTTGAGATCCTGTCAGATTTTTCCGGATTTTTGCTGATGATAATGTATGTTCGGTGTGGCAAGATGGCCGGAGGCCATCCATTTTGTTAACCGGGGGTGCTTGCCACCCCCGGTTAATTAGCGTGAATGTGTCAACCCAGGATGGGTTGCACCCCGAAGCAGCACTATTCATACTTAGTATAATCGGTCAGTTTGCGTATATCATTTCGACGTGGCCGATGGGGAGGGAGGCGCTGTAGTAGAGCGGGATGCGGTCGTATTGGCCCACGTAGGTCTTCACCGGGTAGCCGCTCATACGGCCGTTGTAGCTGTATTCAAATGTCAGTTCATACACCGGGACGCTGCGCCCTTCGTTGGCAAACTCCGTCTTGCCGTAGTAGTGCAGCACGACCCTCTCGGCTTCGCCGTTCTCGCGGGTGATGGGGATGGTCACTTCCTGACCCTCGTCGAGCTTCTCGAAGTCTATCTCATGGAAGAAATAGTATAGACCCAGCATGTCGGCGGTCACGGTGATGGCCTCCATGGTCTGCGGTGAGGCATCGAGATTGCCCTGTCCCTTTATGCTCTTGTAGTTCGACGGGTCGTCGTAGCGGAACGATCCGTCGCGGTATTGCTCCGTAGTCGGTTTGCGATACCATCCGTTTTCGTAAGTCACCCTTTCCTTGCTCGCAGGGTTGTCGGGCGTCATTTGGGCATAGAGCGTGTCGGAAACGCAGAATACGTGTCCTTCCCAGGGTATGCTCTCGCCCGAGAGGGTGGCGCGGAGGTGGTCGCCTTGCGTGTCGATGGTGGCGGTTGCCTCGGCTATCTGCACGTTGATGAGGCCGAGATGATAGTGCACCTTGTAGTTGAGTTTCTGATAGGGGATGTTGACCTGCGCATGAGCCGCGATTGCGGCTACGGCAAGAATCATGAGTAGAAATGTCTTTTTCATAGCAGAGAGTAAAAGTGTCTTTTTCATAGCAGTAAGATTTTTATACTATCTTACTAACACCTAAGATGCCAAATAGTTGCGGATTATTCCCTCACGGAAATAAATGATTATGAAAAGTTGCAGGAAAAAATCAGGGTGCCTTCCCGAAGGAAAGCACCCTGAGCGGTGTTATTTAGATTTGGGTTAGAGTCCGAGAAGGGCGAGCGGCTGCCAGCTTGAAAGCTCAACGGAGTTGACCAGCCATTCGTAGACGGGGCTTACGAGGCCGAAGAGCAGGATGCCGGCGATGCAGATGCCGAGACCTGTCTTGGCTACGCAGGTGCTCTTGAACTCGCCGATGACGGGAGCTTCATTCGAAATCCACATTGCTTTCACCACGCAGAGATAATAGTAGAGGGAGATCACTGTGTTGATGAGGGCGATGAGCACAAGCATGTAGAGGGCCATCGAGTTGGTGGCGGAAGTGACGCTTGTGAAGATGAGGATCTTGCTGAAGAAGCCTGCGAAAGGAGGAATACCTGCGAGCGAGAACATGGCAAGGGTCATTGCCACGCTGAGCCAGGGATTGGTCTTGTGGAGGCCGTTGTAGTCGTCCATGTTCAGTTTGCCGGTGTGGTCCTCGATGGTCTGGATCACTGCGAAGGCTCCGAGGTTGCTCACCACGTAGACGATGGTGTAGAACATCATCGAGGCAAGGCCGAGGGAGTTGGCGGCGATTACGCCGAGCACGAGGTAGCCGGCCTGCGACACTGAGGAGAACGCCATGAATCGCTTCATGTTCTTCTGGCGCAGTGCGAAGAGGTTGCCGACAGTGATGGTGAGGATGATGAGTGCATAGAGCATCCATTCCCACGCACCGCTGTAGACCTGGCCGAAGCACTGGGTGAAGATGATGAAGAAAGCGAATGCGGCGCTGCCTTTCGACACTACGGAGAGGTAGGAGGTGACGGGAGTGGGGGCGCCCTGATATACGTCGGCTGTCCAGAGGTGGAAGGGCACGAGCGAGAGCTTGAAGCCGATGCCGGCCATGACAAACGCGAGCGCGAACATCAGGAGTCCGCTCATGGAGCCTTCGTTGATGGCCACCATGATGTCGGAGAAGTAAAGGCTGCCTACCGAGAAGGCATAGACGAAGCTGAGGCCCATCATGAGGATGGCGGAGCTGAACACGGCTGTCAGAATATACTTGATGCCGGCCTCATGGCTTTCGTAGCGGTATTTGTCGAAGGCGATCATTGCCGCGATGGGCAGCGATGCCGATTCGATGCCGATTACGAAGAGCAGGAAGTGGCGTGCCGACACCATCAGGTACATGCCGAATAGTGTGGCGAGTAGAAGCTCGTAGTATTCGCCTTTTCTTGTTTCCATCTCGGCGTTGTCGGCCCATGCAAACGACTGCAGGATGACGAGGAACGCGCCGAGATTGAGGATACACTTCATAGCCTTGGTGGCAGTGTCGTTGACATACATGCCTCCGAAGATTCCTTCAGGGCAGCTGGGGGCGATCCAGATCGCCACTGTGGCCAGAAGGAAGAGGATGGCAGTGGTAGGGGTCAGAATCTTCTTTACCCCATTTCCTCCGAAAGTATCCATGAAGAATACCACGAGGAAGATTCCCAATACAATCAGTTCGGGGAGCATTGCCCCAAATTGTGAATAGTCCATTGTTTTGTGAGTTTAATTTTTTGAGGTAAAGTTCATATTAGATCGCCGACTGGATTGCCGCGATGATTGGAGTGAATGAGTGCTGGATTGTCTCGTTGATCCAGTTGGGGAAGCAGCCGATGCCTGCGATGCAGAGGATGAGGGTCACGGTGCTGAGGCGTTCAAACCATGTGGCGTCGGTGAGCTGCAGGTGATGTTCGTCCTGTACGGGGCCGAGCAGCAGCTTGCCTACCACGCGGAGGATGTAGACAGCGGTGATGACGATGGAGCAGGTGGCAGCGATTACAAACACGCGGTGGAATGTGTCGGCCTCCTGGAACGAGCCGAAGAAGATGGTCATCTCAGCCACGAAGCCGGAGAGACCCGGCAGACCGAGCGATGCGAAACCGGCTATCATGTAGCAGACGCCGAGATAGGGCATTATCTTCATGAGGCCGCCCATCTGGCGGATGTCGCGGGTGTGGGTGCGGCCGTAGATCATACCGATGAGGGCGAAGAAGAGGGCTGTCATCAGGCCGTGGGAGAGCATCTGGAGGATAGCGCCGGTCATCGCTGTGGTGTTGAGCATGAGGATGGCGAAGAGCACCATGCCGCAGTGCGACACTGAGGAGTAGGCGTTGATGTATTTGAGGTCGGTCTGCACGCATGCCGAGAATGCACCGTAGACGATGGAGATGCCGGTGAGCACGATGAAGATCCATGCCAGCTCATTGGCAGCCTGCGGGAGCAGGAAGATGGCGATGCGGAAGCAGCCGTAGCCGCCGAGTTTCATGAGCACGCCGGCGTGGAGCATCGACACGGCGGTCGGTGCGCAGGCGTGGCCGTCGGGGCTCCAGGTGTGGAAGGGGAACATCGCGCCCAGCACGCCGAAGCCCACGAAGGTGAGGCAGAAGAGCAGACGCTGCCAGCTCGGGTCGATGTTGGCGTTCTGCGAGATTTCGAGAATATTCCATGTGCAGCTCTGGAGGTCGGCGCCGGAGTGCCAGAAGATGCCGAGCAGGCCGAGCATCAGGAAGGCGGAGCCGCCCATGAGCATGAGGGTAAGCTTCATTGCGCTGTATTCCTTGCGTCCGGTGCCCCATACGCCGATGAGCAGATACATCGGGATGAGCGCCACCTCATAGAACATGAACATGGTGAACATGTCGATCGAGATGAAGAATCCGAACACGCCGGTGCTGAGCAGGCAGAACCAGAGGAAGAAGTTCTTGGGAAGCGGATTGATTTTCCATGAGGCGAAAGTGCCGGCAAATACAATCACGCAGCTGAGGAGGAGCATCAGGACGGAGATGCCGTCGACGCCCACTGCGAGGTGGATGTTGAGGGGGGCATACCAGAGCCAGCTGCCCAGATAGAGCATGTCGGCGTCGTTGCCGGCGGCACGCTGGCCGAGGAAGTCGACTACCAGCCAGATGCCGAGCACCATCAGGATGGTGCTTCCGATGGTCATTACCGTGCGGATGGCATTCATACTGCTGTTGCGGCAGAAGCCGAGTCCGGCCATCATGAGGACGGGGATGACCACAAACCAAATTAAGATATTTCCAAACATTGTCTTATATTTTTAGCAATATGAATTCATTATGAGAGTGCGAACCATACCACTGCTGCGAGAGCGATGGCTCCGAAGAAATACCATGCCACGTAGGCCTGGATGTGTCCGTTTTGCATTCCGCGTATCTGCCAGCTTGCCTTCTGGGTGACTTTTGCGAAGCCGTCCATGGTGGCGTCGATGACATGGCGGTCAAACCATGCGATGCTGCGGCAGATCATGCCGAAGATGATCTTGTGGGTGACGAACTGATACATCTCGTCCCAGTAGAATCTTCTGTGGGCTGCCTCCCAGAGAGTGGGGAGAGCGGCGCGCATGCGGGCAGGTTTGTCGTTCTTCTTCGCGTAGAGCCATGTGGCGAGCGCGATGGCGCATACTGCCACGATGATGCTGGGCAACCACACGCCGAGCTCAAGATGGATGTCGTAGGGCTTGCCGTCGTAGGTCACGTAGTGGCCGAAAGGTATGAAGCCGGCCACGCAGCTCACTGCCGCCAGGATGATGAGGGGCAGCGACATCTGCCAGGGTGCGTCGTGAGGCTTATGCTCCTTGTAGTGCGGGTTCTCTTCCCACCAGAAGATGAGATAGTAGAGGCGGAACATGTAGAAGGCTGTCAGGCCGGCCACCATTGTCATCCATGCGCCCCAGAAGAAGTCGTTCTGATACATGGCGGCGAGCATTTCGTCTTTCGAGAAGAAGCCTGAGAAGGGATAGATGCCGGCGATTGCGAGGCAGCCGATGAGGAATGTCCAGTGGGTGATGGGCATGTACTTGCGCAGGCCACCCATCGAGGTGTAGTTGTTGGAGTGCACGGTGTGGATCAGACATCCGGCGCCGAGGAAGAGGAGGGCCTTGAACATGGCGTGGGTGAAGAGATGGAACATCGAGGCCATGTAGCCGAGGCCGGGAGCATGCCAGTGGTAGCCCTCGGGCACGTAGTCGCGGGCTACGGCGAGCGACACCATCATGAAGGCGATCTGCGAGATGGTGGAGAACGCGAGCACTCGCTTGATGTCGATCTGGCAGCAAGCCACTACGGCTGCGTAGAAGGCTGTGATGGCGCCCACGACGCCTACGAAGTCCATCGAGGCGGGAACCTGGCAGTAGCACGGGAACATGCGGGCTACCAGATATACACCTGCCACGACCATGGTGGCGGCGTGGATGAGCGCCGAGACGGGAGTCGGGCCTTCCATTGCGTCGGGAAGCCAGATGTGGAGAGGCATCATGGCCGATTTACCCATGCCGCCCATGAAGATGAGGATCATCGCCCATGTCATGACGGATGCGCCCATGAAGGTGGCACCGCCACACTGCTGCATGACGAGCTCAGGATTGCTTGTGAGGGTCTGGAAGTTGAACGTGTCGGTATAGAAAGTGAGGAGAAGGATACCGATGAGGAAGCCGAGGTCGGCGAAGCGGGTGACGATAAACGCCTTCTTCGATGCCGACACTGCCGAGGGAAGCTTATAGAAGAAGCCGATCAGCAGGTAGGAGCTTACGCCCACGAGCTCCCAGAAGATATACATCTGGAAAATGTTGGTGGCCACCACGAGTCCGAGCATCGAGAAGGAGAAGAGGTTGAGGAAAGCGTAGTAGCGCTGGAAACCTTTCTCTCCTTCCATGTAGCCCCATGAGTAGAGGTGCACCATGAATGAGATGGTGGTGATGACCACGAGCATCATGGCCGAGATCGGGTCGAGGAGGAAGCCGAGTTTCACCACGAGTTTGTCGGTGAAGGCAAGCCAGGTGTAGTCAAACACCTGGAACTGCAGGCGTTCGCCGAACTCGTTGATGAATTCAGGCGCTCCGCTGAAGAAATATGTGAATGCCACTATGTAGGCAAGCACCATTGTGGTACCCATGCCGAGGATACCCAGAATGCCGGCCATCTTTCGCGACATCACAACGCCTCCGATTCCCAAGATGAGGAACATCGCAATTGGGATCGCAAGGATTAAAATTGGAAGTGTCATGTCCATATCTTAGGAATTTTAGAATTTCAGTTGTTTGATGTCTGTGACGTTGGTGTTTCCTACCGCGCGGTAGATGTTGATGATGAGCGCGATGGCGATCGAGGTCTCCGCAGCCGCGATGGCTATTGCGAAGAGGGTGAACATCATTCCATCCATCGACCCGGGAAACAGGTAACGGTTGAAGATTACGAAGTTGAGATCGGCTGAGTTGAGCATGAGCTCGAGTGAAATCAGCATTGCGATCATGTTTTTACGGGTCAGGAAGCCGTATACACCGAAAACGAACATCAGGACGCTCGGCACTAAATAGTATAGAATGCTTATATCCATAATATAATTCTTTCCGGGGGTTATTTCTTTCGGGCTATCACCACTCCGCCGATGATGCAGGCGAGCAGAAGCACGCTGACTGCCTCGAAGGGGAGAAGATACTGATACTTTTCGCTGCCAACGAGGGCGGTGCCAATGCGGTGCATGTCGATGGCAGGTCCGCCGGCGCTGATGGCCTCAGCCAGCGACACGTTGCCGGGGAGCGGCATGGTGAAGAGCGCTGCCAGAAGCAGGATAGCTCCGCACACGGAGGCCGACACGCCGATCAGCTGCCTGTGGGCGGCGAGAGGGGCGGCCTTGTCGTTGGGTTTGTGGGTGAGGATGATCGCAAACACAATCAGCACCATGATGCCTCCGGCATAAACTGCTATCTGGACCGCTCCGAGAAACTCGAATCCGAGTTGGAAATAGATGATGGCGGTGCTCAGAAGAGTGAACAGCAAGTATGTTGCCGCGCGGAGGATTTTGGTCGTGGTGACAGCCATCCAGGCGAATACAACCATTGAGATTGCTACCACGAAGTAGAGTATGATGTTTCCTACTGAATCCATTTGTTATTGTTGTTGTTGAATTGTATTATTTGTCAGTTGCTGTAGGCTCCGCGGCGTTGCCGTTGGCGGCGGCCTCTTTCTCAGCCTTTAGTTTGGCAGCTTTGGCAAGGGCTTCAGCCTTTATCTTGGCCAACTGTTCGGGGTCGATCGCGGGTTTCGGTTTCGGCGCGTTAGCCTTCGCGATGATCTCCTCATCCGTAGGCTCCGGACGATAGTTAAGCTGCTCCACGAGTTTGCCGCGGGTGAACACCGCCTGTTCGAAATCGTTGGAGAATTCAAGTGCGTCCTGCGGGCAGGAGGTGACACACAGCATGCAGAAGGTGCAGCTGCCAAGATCGTAGAGATACTTCTCGAGCACTTTTTTCTTCTTGCCGTCGGGAAGTTCCACCATACGGGTCTTGAGTGTGATGGTGCCGTTGGGGCAGTTCATCTGGCAGATGCCGCATGCGATGCACTTGTGGTGTCCTTGCTCGTCATACTTCAGTGTAAGTTCCGCACGGAAGCGGTCGGCGATCTTCAGTGTGGTGTGGCGGTTTTCGGGATATTGCTCCGTGATCTTGGGAGTCACCAACTCCTTTCCGGTCACGGCCATACCCTTCGCCAGACTGGAAATGCCTTTGCCTACCGACGAAAAATATTCCTTGATACTACTCATATAATGGTTTGTTTTGTTTATTTATTCCGTGTTGTTATTGTGTTCTGTATGTTTCAATCTGTCGGGTCGCTGACCTCATGCGCCGCGGCCTACCGCTCCACCTGACCTCCGAGGATGTCGAGCAGCTCGGTGGTGATGCTTTCCTGGCGCAGCTTGTTGTAGTCGAGGTTGAGCTCTTCCAGCAGTTTCTTCGCGTTGTCGTTGGCGCTCTGCATGGCCATCACGCGGGCAGCCTGCTCCGAGGCGCGGTTCTGGATGGTGATCTCCTGCATGGTGCTGAGCACAAACATCGGCAACACCGCGTTGAAGATGCTGTTGGCGTCGGGCTCGAAGATGTAGAGCTTGTTGGCTTCCGAGGCGTCGAAGTCGTCGCCGCGGAGGTTTTCCATCGAGAGGGGGAAGAGCTGCTCGAAGGCCGGACGCTGGCGGCTCATGGAGAAATACTTCATGTAGCCCACCGACACGAGGTCGTAGGTGTGGTCGGAAAACTTGCGGCGGAGGCTGTGGGTGAGCTCGTTGACTTTCTCAGGGTCCATCTTGGAGTCCACTCCGTCGACGTGTACCACCTTCATGCCGGCACCCGCTGCTTTGGCCCAGGCCTTCTCCATCTTTTTGCCTACGGGATAGATATCGAAATGCACATTGGCCCCGTACTGGTCCTGAAGTTTCCTTATCTCCTCATGTATGGCCTTGAAGATATTGATGTTGTAGGCTCCGCAAAGGCCGTCGTCGCTGCCGAAGACCACTACAGCGATATTCGCTACATCCTTGCGGGCGTCGGTCAGCGGGCTGCTGAATTCGGTGCCTGACGAAAGGATGTGGCCCATGATATACTTTATCTGCTGACGGTATGGCACGAGCTGCTTGAGCGAGGATTCGAACTTGTGTACCTTTGCCGATGAAATCATCTTCATGGCGCCGGTGATCTTCTCACTCGAAGCTACAGAGCCGATACGTGTCTTTAGTTCCCTTAGGGTTGCCATTTCTTAATTCGTTTGTTGTTGGTAGCATGCGTCGGTTTCACTCGGCGCATGCTTTTGAGTATGTGTAAAAGGCTTACTGTTTGTATCTTGAGCTGATCTCAGCCGCGCATTCGCGTATCTTGGCCTGAACGTCGTCGGAGAGGTTGCCGTTCTTGATCTCGTCGAGCACTTCCTTGCGGTATTTTGCCTCCACAAGCTGGATGAAGAGCGTCTCAAACTCGTGCACCTTCTCGAGGGGAACGTTTTCGAGCAGACCGTTCACTCCGCAGTAGATCACCGCCACCTGGTTTTCGACAGGCCAGGGCTTGTATTGCGGCTGGATGAGGAGCTGCTGGTTCTTGCGTCCCTTGTCGATCACTTTCGCGGTCACCGGGTCGATGTCGCCGCCAAACTTGGTGAACGATTCGAGCTCGCGATACTGAGCCTGGTCGATCTTGAGCGTACCGGCCACTTTCTTCATGGGCTTGATCTGCGCGTTGCCGCCTACACGCGACACGGAGATACCCACGTTGACGGCGGGCCTGATGCCCTGGTTGAAGAGGGCGGTCTCGAGGAAGATCTGGCCGTCGGTGATCGAGATCACGTTGGTCGGGATGTAGGCCGACACGTCGCCTGCCTGTGTCTCGATGATGGGAAGGGCAGTGAGCGAGCCGCCGCCTTTCACTATCGGTTTGAGCACTTCGGGGAGGTCGTTCATAGTGGCTGCCACCTGCTGGTTGTCGATGATCTTCGCAGCGCGTTCGAGAAGGCGGGAGTGGAGATAGAAGATATCGCCGGGATAAGCCTCGCGGCCCGAGGGGCGCTTGAGGATGAGCGATATCTCACGGTATGCCACAGCCTGCTTCGAGAGGTCGTCGTAGACGATGAGCGCGTCGCGGCCGGTGTCGCGGATATATTCGCCGATGGCCACACCCGCGAAAGGAGCGTAGTAGCGCATGGCGGCGGAGTCGGATGCTGTCGCAGCCACCACCGTGGTGTATTCCATCGCGCCATACTTCTTGAGCGTGTTGACGATCGAAGCGATCGTAGACGCTTTCTGACCGATTGCCACGTAGATGCAGTATACCGGTTTTCCGTCGAGGAAATTCTGGCGCTGGTTGATGATGGTGTCGATAGCGATGGCGGTCTTGCCAATCTGGCGGTCGCCGATGATGAGCTCGCGCTGTCCGCGGCCGATAGGAATCATCGAGTCGATAGCCTTGAGGCCTGTCTGCAGAGGCTGCTTCACGGGCTGGCGGAAGATGACGCCGGGAGCTTTTCTTTCGAGTGGCATTCGAAGCAACTCACCCTCGATCGGGCCGTTGCCATCGATCGGTTCGCCAAGAATATTTATAACGCGACCGAAGAGACCTTCGCCGACAGGGATAGATGCAATCTCACCCGTGCGACGGACCGTCATGTCTTCTGAAATTGAATTGATATCGTCGAGAAGCACAACACCCACGTTGCTCTCCTCAAGATTGAGCGCTACGCCCGTTGAGCCGTTTTCAAACTCCACGAGTTCGCTGGCCTTCACGTTGTCGAGACCATAGACATGAGCCACGCCGTCGCCGACGCTGAGGACAGTGCCTACTTCCTCAAACTTGACCTGAGAACTTACGTTTTCAAGTTGCTGCTTAAGAATATCTGATATTTCGCTTGGGTTAAGCATTGTTAATTGCTTCTTAAAAGGTTTAAACGTAATTGTTCGATCTCATTGCTGATCGAAGCGTCAAGACGCTGGCCGTCGACATCGATCACGAACCCGCCGATGAGTTCGGGATCGACCGAGCAACTGAATTCGAGCTTGAGATTGGGAAACGCGTCGGCCACCAGGCTGCGGAGTTTCGCCATCTGGTCGTCGGCGAGCTGCACTGCCGTGATGATCCTCGCTATCGCCATGTCGTTCTCCTTGCGGTAGAGCTTGCAATAGGCGAGGGCCATGAGGCGGGCATACTCGCAACGTTTCCTGTCGAGAATAAGATCTACGAACGAACGATAGTCGGCTTCCACATTGTCGCCGGCTGCCGTGATAAGCAGTTTCGCCTTGTCCTCGCGTTTCACGAACGGATTGGAGAGCACTTTCTGAAGGCCAGGATTCTCTACGAAAGATTCAGCCAGGGTCTTCATCTCTTCATACACAACTCCGGAGTTGTGTCGTTCCTCCGCCAGTTTGTAAAGCGCTTTGGCATAGCGCTGCGGTATCAGTCCTTCGCTCATTGTCTCAGTTTTTCTCTATTTCGTCCAACATCTTATTGACAAGTTGCTTCTGAGCGTCATCGTTCTTGAGCTGGTTGCGTACCATCTTTTCTGCGATGTCGATAGAGAACTTGCTGACTTCATTTCTGAACTGGAGTTCTGCTTCCTTGCGCGACTGCTCGATAGATATCTTCGCAGCTTCCATCACCTTGCGGGCCTCTTCGGATGCCTCTTTTTTGGCAGCCTCGATTATCTGGCTCTTCATTTGGTCGGCCTGGCGCAATATTTCAGCCTGTTGGGCCTGAGCTTCTCCTATCACTTTCTGGGCTGACTCGCGGGCGTGGTCAAGTTGCTCCTTGGCCTCGCGGGCGTATTCCACTCCCTTGTCGATAGCATCAGCACGCCCTTCCATCTGCTTGATTATCGCAGGCCATCCCCACTTCGCCAGGATGAGGAAGAGAAGGATGAATGCGATAAACATCCAGAATACCAGTCCAAGATCGGGCGTGAATAATTCCATTTGCTAAGAATTTAGTTGTGACCGATGCAAATCAGATGAAGAGTGCCAGAGCAGATACAATCACTGCGAAGAGTGCCACACCTTCGATAAGCGCTGCAATCACGATCATGTTGCTTCGGATGTCGCCGGCGCTTTCCGGCTGGCGTGCGATCGCTTCCATTGCGCTTGCACCGATTTTACCGATACCGATACCTGCTCCGATTGCGGAAAGTCCTGCTCCGAGTGCTGCACCAAAAGCGCTGAGGCCTGCTGCTGCTGTCAAAATCATTGAAAACATAATGTTAAATATTTTAGTGTTATAGTTTTAATTTTTATTTCTCTTTTTATATCCTGATGGCTGCTCATGCCACGTCTTCCTCCGCCTTGTGCTCCGCCTTGTGGTGCTCCTCAACGGCCATCGAGATGAAGATGGTAGAGAGCAGCGTGAACACGTAGGCCTGGATGAAGCTCACCAGCACGTCGAGCGCGAGCATGAAGATCGAGAAGATGAGCGACACGAAGGTCGATGCTCCTGCCGCTGCCGCGCCGAAGGCCGCGAAGATGAAGATGAGCAGGGTGAGGGTGATCACTATCATGTGGCCGCCCATCATGTTGGCGAAAAGACGCACGCAGAGTGCGGCGGGCTTGGTGAACATGCCGAAGATCTCGATCACCTGCATGATGGGAAGCGGACACTTGAGCCAGATGGGCACATCGGGCCAGAAGATTTCCTTCCAGTAGTGCTTGTTGCCGTTGACGTTGGTGATCACGAATGTCATCACTGCCATCACCAGCGTGATCGCGATGTTGCCCGTCAGGTTGGCGCCGCCGGGGAATATTACTATCAGGCCCAGGAGGTTCATCGTGAGGATGAAGAAGAAGGCCGTCAGCAGATAGGGGGCGTAGCGCGGGGCCTTATCGCCGAGTGTGCTCTTGATCACTCCAGAATAGATGAAATCCACACACAGCTCGAGGAATCCCATGCCCTTGCGCGGTGCCTTGAAACCCTTGCGGGTGTAGAACCTCACGAGGCTCATCACCATCAGGGTGACGAGGGCGGCCGCTATGAAAAGCGCCAGCACGTTTTTAGTGATCGAGATGTCGAAGCATCTGTATTCGCGCCAGAACTTGCCGTCTATGTTGGTGTAGCCGTGAGCCACGTAGTGATTGAGGTCGGTGTCGGCGGCATTTTCCGCAGCTTCCGATTCAAGCTCAGCCTGCAGGGAGTCGGCGATGGGGAAAAGTTCCACCACCTTTCCTTCGTGCTCGCTGACGTGGGGAGTGTAGAAACGATAGGTCTTGCCATCTTTCTCCACTTCATATATGATGGCTTCGGCCTCTTTCTTTGTCTTGCCGTCGGCCGCGGTCACTTCCTTTACCTCCGACAGACGTGAGGAACTGAAGCAAAACCATTTGCCGTCTTCTGCCCTCACTATCACCGGAAGGGGGATGCGGTAGGTATGGCTGAAGGGTACTTCCCAGCCATATCCGTCGCCGAGGTGATGGAAGATCGTCTCCTTCACGTCGACACTCCCTTCATCCTTGCCGGCCGCACTCATGGAGAACGGGGCGACGAGGATTGCCAGCAGCAGGAGCAATAAGGCTATTTTCTTGTTCATGGCAGTTGTCAATAAATGCATACCGAGATGACGTTGTTGTCTACATCCGCAATCCCGCCCTTGATGGCAAACGATTTCTCCTCGCCGGAAGGTATGCGGTATGCTATTATTCCCTCGTTGAGCACCGAGATGAGCGGAGCATGGTTTTTCAGCACGGTGAAGGAGCCGAGCTGCCCCGGCATCGTCACCGATTCCACCTCGCCCTTGAATGCGATTTCCTGAGGGGATATTATTTCTAAAGTCATTGTCACAGCGTGGTATTGTTAAACTTCAGCGAGCATCTTCTTGCCCTTGGCGATAGCCTCGTCGATGGTGCCGACGTTGAGGAATGCCTGTTCGGGATACTCATCCATCTCTCCGCTGAGAATCATCTTGAATCCGCGGATGGTCTCCTGCAGCGGCACCATCACGCCCGGCACGCCGGTGAACTGCTCGGCCACGTGGAAGGGCTGGCTGAGGAATCGCTGTGCGCGGCGTGCGCGCGACACCACGAGCTTGTCTTCGTCGCTGAGCTCATCCACGCCGAGGATGGCGATGATGTCCTGAAGGTCGTTGTATTTCTGAAGCAACTGCTTGGTCTGCTGAGCCACGTTGTAGTGCTCCTCGCCGATGATGTTCGGGTCGAGGATTCGCGAGGTGGAATCCAGCGGGTCGACGGCGGGGTAGATGCCGAGCTCGGCGATCTTACGGTTGAGCACTGTCGTTGCGTCGAGGAATGAGAATGTGGTTGCCGGAGCCGGGTCGGTCAAGTCGTCGGCCGGCACGTAGATGGCCTGCACCGATGTGATGGAGCCGTTCTTCGTAGAAGTGATTCGTTCCTGAAGGGCACCCATCTCCGATGCCAGTGTGGGCTGGTAGCCTACGGCCGAAGGCATTCGGCCGAGAAGTGCCGACACTTCGGAACCTGCCTGGGTGAAACGGAAGATGTTGTCGATGAAGAGCAGGATGTCCTGGCCGCCGCCTTCGGCGTCGCGGAACTGCTCGGCCACCGTAAGGCCGGAAAGAGCCACACGGAGACGTGCGCCCGGCGGTTCGTTCATCTGGCCGAACACCATTGTAACCTGGCTTTTCTCCACCTCGTTCATGTCTACGTCGGCAAGATTCCATTCGCCCTTCTCCATTCCTTTCTCAAACTTCTCGCCATATTTCATGACGCCGCTCTCGATCATCTCGCGCAGAAGGTCGTTGCCCTCGCGGGTGCGTTCGCCGACTCCGGTGAACACCGAGAAACCGCTCTGGCCCTTGGCGATGTTGTTGATGAGCTCCTGGATAAGCACTGTCTTGCCCACGCCGGCGCCACCGAACAGACCGATCTTGCCGCCCTTGGTGTAGGGCTCGAGGAAGTCGATCACCTTGATGCCGGTGAGAAGTATCTCGGTAGAGATGGCGAGATCCTCAAATGCGGGAGCCGGCTGGTGGATGGCGCGCAGGTCGCTGCGGTCGAGTTCCGGAAGGTGGTCGATGGGCTCGCCTATGACGTTAAGCAGACGTCCTTTCACCTGATTGCCGGTCGGCACCGCGATGGGGCGGCCGAGATTCTCAACTTCCATGCCGCGGCAGATGCCGTCGGTTGACTCCATGGCTACGCAGCGGGCGGTGTCTTCGCCGATGTGCTGCTCGACTTCGAGAATCAGTTTCTCTCCATTCTCGCGCGTGATGCTCAGCGCTGAGTAGATGGGGGGAATGTTCTCCTTGCCTCCCTCGAAACTAACGTCGATGACGGGGCCGATAATCTGGGTGATCGTTCCTTTATTTGTGCTCATTGTTCTTATTTGTCTAAGACTGCAACTTTTTGTTTGTTTTATTGGTCCTGCATGCCGGTTTCACCCGGCGTGCAGGTATGTCGGTGGGGTAGGGGTCAGAATGTCCAGCCGAGAGCCACGCACACTGCCATCAGCACGAGGTTGGCGAGTGCGAAAGGCATCATGTATTTCCATTCGAAGGCGAGCAGCTGGTCGATGCGGACACGCGGGAAGGTCCATTTGAACCAGATGATGATGTAGCTGATGAAGAATGCCTTCAGCAGGAACCAGATGATGCTCGGGATCCAGTCCATCACAGCGTTGAAGCCGTCCCATCCGGGGATGTGGATAGGCATCCAGCCGCCGAGGAACATCAGGGCTGCCACGCCGCTGACGATGAAGAGGTTGAGGTATTCCGAAAGGTAGAACATACCGAAGCTGATGCCCGAATACTCGGTGTGGAAGCCTGCGGTGAGCTCATGTTCAGCCTCCGGAAGGTCGAAGGGGCCTCGGTTGGTCTCCGCTGTCGCTGCGATGATGTAGAGCAGGAAAGCGATGATGGCCGGGATATGACCCTGGAGGATAAACCAGCAGTTCTGCTGCTGAAGTACGAGTTCGTTGATGTTCATCGTTCCGGCGAGCACCACGATTGCCATGATGGCGAGACCCATCGAGATCTCGTAGCTCACCATCTGGGCGCCGCTTCGCATCGCGCCTACGAGTGAATACTTATTGTTGGAAGCCCAGCCTGCGAGCAGGATGCCGAGCACTCCAAGGCTCGAGACGGCGAGGATGAAGAAGATGCCGATGTTGTAGTTGATCATCTGCATGCCGTAGCCCCAGGGAAGGCAGGCGAACATCACCACCGATGATGCCACCACGATGTAGGGAGCCAGCTTGAAAAGGAACTTGTCGGTGCCTTTGAGTGAGATGATCTCCTTGATGAGCATCTTGATGACGTCGGCGAAAAGCTGCAGCAAGCCCCAGGGGCCCACACGCATCGGGCCGAGACGGCACTGGAAATATGCGCAGAGTTTACGTTCGTAGAAGATATAGAACATAGCCAATACGGAGTAGGCGGCCAGCAGAACCACACCGATCACGATGCACTCCACCAGTATCGCGGCCCATTCCGGCATACATCCTGTCAGGAGGTTGTTGAACCAGTTGGTGACTACGCTGAAGTCAAACATGTTGTATTTCATGTTGTATCTGTTGTTTTAGTTAGCGGTCTATGTCGGGAATCACGAAGTCGAGAGCGGCTCCGATAGTGATCACGTCGGCAATCATGTGTCCCTTGCAAGTGAGATCCATCACGCCAACAAGATTGAAGCAGGGGCTCTGGAAATGCACGCGGTAGGGATTCTTCGAGCCGTCGCTTTCGATGTAAACGCCGAAAGTGCCGCGCGATGCCTCCACCTGGGTGTACCAATGTCCTGCGGGCAGCTTCACCACCTTGGGCACCTGTGCGCGGATGTCGCCTTCCGGAATGTTGTCGATGAGCTGGGCTATGATCTTGCAGCTCTGCTCTATCTCGCGCATCCTCACCATGTAGCGTGCGTAGGAGTCGCAGCCTTCTTCGAGCACTTCCTCGAATTCCACGCGGTCGTAGGCAGCGTAGGGGTGCTTCTTGCGGCAGTCGTTGCTCCAGCCCGATCCGCGGCCCGAGGGGCCTGTGATGGCGTAGTTGATGGCTTCTTCCTTGGTCATCTTGCCAACGTGCAGACGGTTTTTGGCGATGATGTTGCCCGAGAAGACGGTGTGGTATTCCTTCAGCGCCTTAGGCATCACCTCGAGGAATTCCTTCACGTCTTTCACGAAGTCGGGGTGGAGATCGGCGATGACACCGCCTATCACGTTATAGTTCATCGACATACGCGCGCCGCAGGTCTTCTCGAAGATGTTGAGCACCATCTCGCGCTCGCGGAATCCATAGAAGAAGGCTGTTGTGGCGCCAAGGTCCATGGCCGTACATCCGAATGCGAGCAGATGGCTCGAGATGCGCATGAGCTCGTCCATGATGGTGCGGATCACTACTGCGCGGTCGGGCACCTGAAGGCCGAGCGCTTTCTCGATGCAGGCGCAGAGGCAGTGGCGGTTCTGGTGGGCGCTCATGTAGTCCATGCGGTCGGTGAAGTGCAGCAGCTGCGGGTATCCGAGTCCTTCGCAAAGCTTCTCGATGCCGCGGTGGATATAGCCCGACACGACGTCGATCTTCTTCACTTCCTCGCCGTTGAGGGCAACGCGGAAACGCATCACGCCGTGGGTCGACGGGTGCTGCGGGCCGATGTTCATCACATAGTCGTGCTCTTCAAACACCTTCGAGGGGATAGCCTTGATCAGGCCCTCGGCGTCTTCCACATACGACATTGTGTTGTCTTCATTCTTCTCGTCGCTCTCGGGGATGGGATTGAGTTTCGGGTCAGCATCATAGTCCTTGCGCAGGGGGAAGCCCTTCCAGTCGTTGCGGAGGAAGAAGCGGCGCATGTCGGGGTGGCCGATAAACTTGATGCCGAAGAAGTCGTAGACCTCGCGTTCCTGGAAGTTAGCTACCTTCCAGAGGTCGGAAACTGTATGGATATAAGGATTCTCGCGGTCGGCCACTGCTACTTTTACAGTGAGCATCTCCCAGTTGCGGGAAGTGCAGGTGAAGTAGTAAACCACCCCGAGCGAATCTTTCCAGTCCATTCCGACCACTGCCGAGAGCACGTCGTAGTTCAGGTCGGGATTGCTCTTGAGTGCTTCCGCGAGACGTCGCCAGTCGCCGGCGGGCACATTAGCCAGAAGGATTTCTCCCTCCTCGAATGTGGCAGACGGGCATATCTTGCTGATAATGTCTTTAACGCTCATTATATTTGTTGTGTATTGTTGACAAATATTGATTAATACTCGCCTGCATCTTCGGGATGCTTGCGGAAGAAATCTTTGATCTTTTCATGACGGTTGACGCCGCCGAAGAATTTCTGCACCTTGATCTTGCGCTGCAGCTGCATGAGGCCGTAGAACATCGCCTCGGGACGCGGGGGGCATCCGGGGATGAACACGTCGACGGGGATGATCTTGTCCACGCCGTCGACCACGCAGTATGAGTTCTTGAACGGGCCACCGCTGACGGCGCAACCGCCGCACGCGATCACGTATTTGGGCTCGGCAAGCTGCTCATAGAGGCGCACGAGGGCCGGCGCCATCTTATGCACGATAGTGCCCTGCACCATGATGTAGTCGGCCTGACGGGGCGAGTTGCGGGCAACCTCGAATCCGAAGCGTGCCATGTCGTAGCGCGCTGCTCCGAGACACATGAATTCGATGGCGCAGCAGCTGGTGCCGAAGCAGAGAGGCCACAGAGAGTTGGATATACCCCAGTTGATGAGCTGGTCGAGTTTGCCGACGGCGACATTGGCGCCCGTGGCGTTGAGTTCTTCTACGAGTTGGTCGATGTATTCGTTGTCCTTGAAGTCCTCGGTCTTCATCGACTTGATTTTCACTGCCATTTGAGAGCTCCTTTCCGCCAAGCGTAAGCAAGGCCTAAAATTAGAATAAACATGAAGATGGCGATGCAGAGAAGGCCGTCAGGTCCCAGGCTGCGCATGATGGTGGCCCAGGGGTAGAGGAAGATGGTCTCGACATCGAAAATCAGAAACAGGATGGCGAAGATGTAGTAGCCGGTTTTGAACTGAATCATTGATTCGCCACGGGTCGGGATACCGCATTCGTAGGTTTCGCCTTTCTTTACCGAGTAGGATTTAGGGCCGATCAGTCGCGCGATCCAATAGGCGGCAAACACCAGGGCCATGCCGGTGAGAGCCGCTGTTATCGCGAGATCTCCGTTGCTTATTTCCAACAGTAAATTCATATATTCTTTTAAGTTTTAGTTGTTTATTCAGATGTTAAGGTCGCATCGCGGGCATCATACACACAATGCGACTGCAAAAATACAAAAAAAAACTTAAACGAGCAATTTTTTCTCGTTCAATTTATTAAAAAATCTTAAAACGCCTTATCGCCCGCATTCTCCCTCCGGCCTGCGTCGCCGCAGCCGCCTCCCCGCTCAATAATTGAGCCCGAACTGCCAGAGCGGCACGAAGCGGTCGTGGCCGTATTCGATATCGTCCCTCACCACGATGCCATTCGGATCGCCCTCAAGCTGGCTTATCCCTTTCTTGTGGCCGCCCACCTCGAATATCCTTCCGCCGATCTTGAAATCCGTGGTTTTTGAAGCTATAACGTCGTTGCTGACTCTTGTCTGATTGTAGAAGAAGGTCTCCCTCACGTTTCCGATGTTGGAGTGCTCGCCACCAAGGGCATATATGAGATTGGGATTGTCGAGATAGATCTTTTCCACCTTTCCCAAGCCTCTTATGCCGCCGGTGTCGTCGCGCAGCTGGCCTATCATTCCGGCCTGTTCCAGATAAACAAGGTAGTCGGGAAGATCGTTGCGGCTTACATTCAGTTCGGTGCTCAGGCTGGATATGTTCGGTTTGAACGGCACCATAGTGGATATCAGCGAAAGCAGACGTTTGAATTTCCGTGCGGTGGCTACATTCATGCCGGCATACTGGGGGATGTCGACTTCGAGAGTCTGGTTTATCACCTGCTGCAGTCGTATCTCGTAGGCCGGCAGCGAGCAGAACGGGAAGTAGCCTTTCTGCAGATATTCTTTCATCAGCGGCAGCGGATGAAAATCGGCGGGAATCTCTACCTGATGGTTCACTATCTCGTCGATCGAATACACATCGAAGTTTATATTCTCAAACATCGCGAGATATTCCCTGAACGACAATCCTTGCATCGAGAACATGAGGGCTCTCCGGCTCAGGTCGGCCGCTCCTTTGTGGATGTCGAGCACACTGCTTCCGGTGAATATCACGTTGAGGCGTGGATGCCCGTCGTAGATTTGTTTCAATTCCTGCGACCACCCGGGATAGCGGTGTATCTCGTCGATGATAAGGTATCTGCCTCCCTGTTTCAGCCATTCGTCGGCGAGGTCGGTCAGGGTGTGGTCGGAAAACCATACGTGATCGGCCGATACATACAGCCAGTCGGAATGGTCGTCGTGGCTGAGCAACCGTTGCTTCACGAGTGTGGATTTGCCGACACCTCGCGGTCCGACCAAGCCGATCATCCTGTCTTCCCAAGGTATTTTGTCGTATATGTATCTGCGGAAAGCAACCGGAGTCCGCTCCAGTTCCTCGCGCATGAATTCCTTAAGTTTATAATCAATCATGAATTAAGTGTCTCAAATAAATGATTTAATATATTCAGTGGCTTTCGAAGTCAATGTTTCTTTCGGCGGCTTTTGCGCGTCTTCCGCCAAGTCTCATCGGTCACAACGCCCGCGTTGCTCCCTCTTCAACTTGCGGAATCCATCGCAAAATCCACTCGAAATAAACATTAACTCATTTATTCGAGCCACTTATATTTTTTTTGCAAATATACGAATTTCACCTCAAAGGAGCAAATTTTCCTCAAAATTGTATGCTTGAAGGAGCAATTTTTCTACAAAAGTGTATGCTCGAGGGTGCGATATGGTAGGAAAAGTGCGCCAAGATTCAGTCTTTGGCGCACTTCATTCAAACTAAACTAAACTAAAATCAAATTAAATTCGGACCTAAAACAATCAATTAAATTATCTGCGAATGGAGAAATCAGCGTTTCTTCGGCTGGCGCATGAAGCGGTATTGCAGCGAGAGCATGAAATAGCGGGGGAGCGCGTTGCTGTAGCTCACCATGCGTCCGGAAGCAGTCACCGAATAGTTCACGTTGGAAAGCTGATGCAGCATGTCGAAACCATCTATCATCACAGTCCATTGCTTCGCCATCGGTGGAGTCCACGACAGGCGTACATTCCAGATGGCATCCGATGTGTCGAGTTCCTTCACTCCGTAGCCTCTCCTCGTGTAGACGTTGAAATCGGTGTTGATGCCAATGTTGAAGGGCAACTTGAAGTTGGCGATGATTCCGTAGGAGAAATGGTTGGCGTCGATGGTCTGGAAACCGGGTCGCGAGGAAGTGCTGTGGCGGTTGAGGAAATTGCCGTTGAGGCTTATCGATTGCTTCCCTATCTGCCAACTGAAAGTGATTTTCTCCGACAGGCTGCGGGTGTCGACATTCGACAACTCGGGCGTCTCGATGTCGGTGCCGATCATGTCGGCATATCTTCCCAGCGAGAAATAGGTGTCGGATGAGAGCGCGAACTGGTTTTTCGGTCCGAACTGCAGGTTGAAGTTATTGTAGGCCGATACGCTCCGGTTGCCGTCTACGTTATACATCTTGCTGGTCCTCACGCCTGTCGACGTGTGGTAGGTATAACCTCGCGTCAGGGCGTCCTTCACGTAGTTGCCCTCTATGCGGAAGCGGTTGTTGAGCGGATGGGAGTTCGCTCCGTTGAAGTCGTAGCGCAGCGAAGGAGAGAAGGAGTATTCCACTTTCAGGTCGTGATTGCCGACATAGATGTTGAGCGGGTTGGAATCATCCGTGATTTCAGCCATGTCGAACAGATCAGGCGCCTTGGGAGTCATTTTCAGATCAAAGGTGACAAGATGCTTATAGTGCATGCGTCCGCGGTCGTCGAGCTTGGTGTCGAGATAGGCACTTACGCGCGCGCTCCAGTTTCCGAGCGAGGGGAGGAAAAAGCTTTTGCGGATTGGATACTTCCGGAAGTCGCGTTCATAGTCGAGGTGAGAGTGCTTCAGCTCGAAACTTGGCCGGAAGACAAAGTCGATCATATACTTGCGATCCGAGTTGAACCCTGAGTAGTACGACACTTTGGGAGTGATGGTGTGGGTGTTGGTCATCAACCTCGAGGTGTAGGAGTTTGCGGGGTCGAGGGTAGAGGCCCAGCCGGCGGGAAGCACTCCGAAAATACCCTCATCCTCGAGGCGGTCGAGCGCATACTGGTATGAATCCTTTATCTCGTTGGTGAACATGTATTCATAGTTGACCGACATGTAAAGATTCCTGAGATTCACATCGTAGGTCAGGTTGTTCTGTATGCCGAGATATGAGTGCGGCGTGTTGTCGATATATTGCCTGCGTATGTCGGCGGGCATGGGGTCGGTGCCGTAGTTGATGGTGTAGTCTTTCCATATATCCTCCTTAGTGGTGCGGTAGCGTATGCCGAATTCATTGCTCAGTGCATCGTCGGTTTTGGGGATGAAGTAACGCAGAGAGGGGAAAAACTGAATCTCGCTCGTCTTTGTTCGGCCGTCAGATCTGGTCGACGCGCGGTTGAGGATCGATTTGAGGGCCTCGGAGTCGCCCTCGTTGTAGATTGCCTTCAGCGCATCGTAAGTCATTTCCTTCTGCTCTTCATTGAAAGTGCCCGACAGCGATTCGGCTTCGTTGTCCTTGTCCTGATAGATGGCTTTCACCACGTAGCCCGGCATCCAGCGCTTGTTGATGCGGAACGAACCGTAATGGTAGGAGCTCAGGCGGAGATTGCTGTTGTAGGAATTTGAGAATGAATTGTCGAAGGTGTAGCCTGCCGGCAGGAAGTTGGTGGTGGCGGTGGTGGTCCGGTTGTCGGTGTAGTTGCGGGTGAAGGTCACGTCGCCGAGCACCCTGTTTTTCTCCTCCACGTCCATGTAGTTGTAGTCGAAGGCTGCCATCTGGTATTTGCGCGTGCCCGAAGGCATCATCTCCGGCGTCCAGCTGTCTTTCTGTCCCGGTTTGCGGGTGTCGTTGAGGTTGTTGAAGTTTGCGACGGCGGTTAGTCGGGTCGTGTTGTTGTACCAGAGGCCGAAGAGCCGTGCCATATATCGGTCGGAAGTGCCGTAGCCCACCTGTGCGTTTGCCGTGAGCCCGGTGTTGAATTCCTTCTTGAGCTTCACATCCATCGTGAGATGTTTCTGTCCGTGGGTCTGTTTCTTCCATTTCTCATCGGTGGTGTATCCTTTATACACCTCCACGTTCTTCACCGTGTAGGCACCGATGTTTTCAAGCATCAGCTCATTGTTGTTGTCGAAAAACTCCTTTCCGTTGAGGAGAAGCGATTCCACCTGCTCGCCGTTGACCAATATCTGTCCCCCTTCCTTCAGTTCCACACCCGGCAGCTGGGCTATGAGGGCGTCGAGCATCGAGCCCTCGGCGAGTTCGAAGGCATCGGCGTTGTAGACCACGGTGTCGCCCCGGTTGTAGAATTTTATCTTGGTGGCCGTCACTGTCAGTTCGTCGAGTTCGCGCGGAGCCTTGTCGAGATAGACCATAGGCATCTTAACGTAAGATTCCCTTTTGCCGATATTCTCCACCCGGAAGGTGAATGTCTTCGGGGTGTAGCGGTCGCATCCCACCTGTATGGTATAGGTGGAGTCATTGCGCGGCACCAAAAAACCGAACACCGATCTCGTCACTATCTCTCCATTTATGAATGCCGTTCCCCGGTTTGTCTTCACGGTGTCGGAAGAGGCATTGCCCTCCTTGTCGAGCATCACGGCCCACCCGTCGAGCAGGTCGGTTTTGCCGAGCGATTCTTTCAGCCTTCCGCTCATATATATGGAGTCGGCCTCTGTGGCCGCTTCCATATATAAGGTGGAGGCAAGCAGGGCCGTTAAGGCCATAAGGATGCGGAGAGTGAAATTCATGCGTAGATTCATCATGCTTGGAATCTTCATGTAGTGAAGTTGGTTTTGTAAATTAGAGCGGTAGGTTTGTCATATTGGATTGTTATTGCTCATCGCTGAGGTGGCGTTCTATTTCCTTGACGCCGTAGCTGTCGTCGAGGTAGAAATGGGTTTTGAGCAGTTCTCCGTTTTTCCCTATCAGCACTCCGAAGGGGATGCCGGTGAAGTTGAAATATGCACTGAGGCGGTTCCAGTTGTCGGTGCTGACATAGATGTGTTCCCCTTTGATGCCTTCCTTGTCGAGGAATCTGTTGCATCCCTCCACATTCGAGTCGTCGGCCACATAGAGCACCTTGAAGGGCTCGCCGGCGAATTTCTCGAGGATATGCTTCTGGTTGATCATACCCGTGCGGCAGGGACCGCAACCGAGGCCCCAGAAGTCGATGAATATCAGATTGCCGAGATAGGGCTTGATGAGTTCGGCGAGCACATCGGCATTCTTGTCGGCGTTGACCATGCAGAAGTCGGATTTCGGGGTGGCTTCTGTTTCCGACAATGCCACTTCCTCTGCCAGCGCGGCGTAAGTGTCGTAGAGCGCTTTGTTGAGCGAGGGGTAATCCACGAGGCTTGAAAGAATGCTTGTCTGCCGGCCGATCTTCTGCAGCGATTCCCTTGTGGGAGTGAAGAAGACACCTTTGTCGGCCACGAGCGAGTGAACGCGTGAAAGCTGCGCCGCGAAGCAGTTGCCCACACCGGTCTGCCTCTCGTTGTCTGCATCTATAAGTTTCAGGAGCCGCAACCAATCGAAGTCCTGCATGCCGGCCAAGGATTTCAGCTCATCGTCAGACATCAACTCATCTATCTTTTTCATGAGGTGAGGATTGAGAGTGCCATCCGCAGCGCCGGTGGAGGCAAAAAACAGATCGTTGTATTGCCATCTGTTCTGGAGCGTATTGTTGGCGCAGAGCATGATGGGATTGCTGTAGATGATGCGGTTGTGTTGCTTCCGGGGCTCAAACAGGCGTTTTAGGTCAAGGGTCCGGAATTCATCGACGCTGATGTTGCCGGTGCTGTCTACGTGCATTCTCGGTTGGTTCTTATGCCGGAAATACATCTCGTTGGTTTCCTCAAGGTCGGCTATCAGTCCGATGGTGTGGGCGGCGAGCATATCCTTGGCGAAAGTGCTTGCCTCGATGTCGCCAAGCAATTCCGGTAGCCTCGCGATGGTAGTGTCGAGCACCCGGCTCAGTTTCTCGTTGTTGGCATATATGGCATCCTCGATCGAGTCAGCCCGCCCCGCGAAGTAATCTTTGAAAATGTTGTCGAGACCACATTCCGACTTGATGACGTCCGACAGCGTGTTGACAATGGTGGCATCGTCAATCTCACCCGTGAATCCGAAATATTTCAGGTATCCGTTGCCCGTGTTGGTGTAATCGGTCAGGGTGGTGGTCACGATGTCGAGGGTGTCGCCGGGCATCAGAAACACCTCTTTTCCCGAGTTGCCCATTATCAGGTATGAAAATTGGGGATAGTCGGTCTTTACGTCGAAAGCGAAAGTGCCGTCAGGATTTATCTCACCTAAATTGACGTCTTTCCTGCCGGTGATGTTGTTGTCAGTGCTTATTTTCAGCGTAGAGAAATCGCATAAGGGGGAATAATTGTTGATTTTTCCGCGGATATGCGTGGAGCCCCCGTCCGTAAGGAAAGGAATGTCGGGGTAGCGGTCCGGGTCAAGTCCGGTCCATCTTTCGGCCGATTTGGTATTGAGGAGGGTCTTGGGGTCGATCATCGCGGGATATTCCGGCTCTTCCTCATCGAGGTGGATTCCGTAGAAATTATCGGTCGGTTTGTTTTCTTCAGCCTCATAGTCGAGGACCTTTGTTCCCTCGGGAATTTTTTCAAAAATCAATACCCCCTCATGCCGGCCCGATTCTTGCATATAGATATGCTTTTCGAATTCAAGGTTCTCGGCGCCGATGGCCCTGTATTTTTTAGTGGTGTCGCCGTCGGCGATGAGATAAATCTTTTCCAAAGCGTCGAGCTGCACCCAATAATTTGGCAGATGCTTGAGCGCGATGGTAACTCTTGTGCATGTGTCGCACGTCTCCACATCCATCACTTCAAGAAAGGATGGCTGGTAGTCTGTTTTAGGTTTGAAAGCAAGTATGGTCGATATCGATGCCGCCGTCAGGGCAAGCGCGAGAATGGTTCTTTTCATGTCGTTATTGTCGTTTCTACTGTTTTATTTGCTTGGTTCCGTAGTTGTCTGGGAAGTGATTATATAGTTGTATTGTAGATGGTTATATTGTTGTTTTGCAAGCGGTTATGTAGTTGTCTTAGAAGTGAAAAAGGCTGCTTACGTCGTCGCGGGTGAAGTTACCCACGATATATACCGCCGTATGCTGGCTGCCGTAATATGCCCATTGTATCATCAGTATCCTGCGTATTTCCTCCTCGTCGCCCTCGGGAGAGTCGGCTTTCTTTTTAGAATCCACGCATATTTTCACCCCTTTGTCGCCGTCGCGGTTGTAGCCCACGAGCTTGAAGCCCGGCTCGTCGGAGAGTTTGTTGACGATATGGCTGAAAGCGGAGTTCATTCCCTGGCTCTGGGTTTTCAGTATTTCGATATGTTTGAGTTTGTCGAGAGGGATGTCGGCAAACTCCATTAGATCTTTCTGCTTCATCGACTTCAGCATCCATGGCGAGATGTAGGTGTAGTCCACCTCGCGGAGCCTGCTTCCATCGCGCAGCTTGAGTTCGGAGTCGGAACTGTTCTGGGCCATGATTGCGGTGCTTCCGCACATCAACAGCAGCATTATATACGCTATTATCCTTTTCATATTCGTGAATCGCTAATTGGTTTCGAAATTCAGGTTGATATTGAGTCGTTTCATCTCGTGGAGAGTGGTGATGAGGTTGGTTTCCAGTGTGTTCGCCGCCTTACCTGCTTCGCCGGTGCTGACAGACTCATTTTCGGAAAAAATCTTTTTGGGGATGATCTCCGCTTCTGCCAGACTGATGTCTTCAAAAGTAGTGCCGAAGAGATTTGAAAGACTGAAGTCGATTCCGGCAATGGCTGCGGCTATTTCTTTCTCAGCCGGGGTTGCTTCGGCGAGATATTCGTCATTTCCGTTGCTGCCTGAGTCTTTTGCCGGCATCGCGAGCGTGGTGCTCCGTTGCGGCTTCTTCGCGGCAGAGGCCTTTGCGATGGATTCGGCTTCCGGCGTTTCGGCCGTCGCTATTTCCGGAGCAGGTGCCGGTTGTGCCGTTTCGGTCCGCACTGCCATCAGCGATGTGTCAGGCACAGAGGTTTCGGTCACGGATATATTTTCCCGCAACAGGAATGCCGCGGCTGAAACGAGCAACGCAAGGGATGCGGCCGACGAGATGACTGCCACTTTGATGCGGCGGTTTCTCGCGGCGCGTTCTTCGAGTGCAAGCCGATGAATGTGCGCCTCCAGTATCTCCTCGATACCGGTGTCGGTCTGTCCGATATCTGTGTCCTCTTCCGCGAAGCCGATCAACCTGTCGGTCAGGTCCCGGTCTTCTTCTGCAGAGAGAAGATTGTCGGTCCAGTCTTTCAGCATGTTGTCGAGGTCGCTGTAGTCAGAATCCTTTTCCATCATAATCCATTGTGTTTGTCGATATATTCTTTGAGTCGTTGTCGCGCGCGGTGCAGAAGCACCCTCACATTTGAATGCGATAGCCCGGTTGCGGCCGCGATTTCCTCTCCGGTCATTTCCTTTATCACCCTCATCACCACTATCTTCCGCTCGTTGTCGGGCAGCTGCATGATGGCTTTCTTCAGAAGAGCGGCTCTCTCCGATCTTTCGAGGGCGGCGTCGGGTGGTTCTTCCTCCGAGGCTGCGGCAGGCGGACCGGAGGGGTCGCCGGCCTGACGGCGGAGCATCTCGAGAGCTTTGTTGGCTACGGTCCGGAGGCAGTAGGCGCGGATGTTTTCAACCTCGTGCAGCGATTTTCTGGTTTTCCAGAGTGCGGTTACGGCATCCTGCAGGCAGTCGAGGGCATCGTCGCGGTTGCGGAGCAGGCGCAAGGCCTCCGCCAGCATCATCTGATGATGCGGCATCACCGTTTGCTTGAATTCCTCTTCCGTCATGCCCGGGTAGTGATTAGGATATGGTTTTAAAGATTAGTTATTTTATAGACAAGATGCACATTTCGCCGCAATGTTACAAAAAATCCTAAATTTTTCTTGAAACATCGAAAGAATCCTCAATTTCTCCCTGCGATTCCCAAAGCCAAACCATTCATGTCAAGACATTGGCTGCGGCCGGGATGTTCGGTTTTCGGCAGCGACAGATATTCAGTGGGGGAGATCATCAGAAGCCTCCCCTCGCAACATAGGTCGAAGTCATGTCGGGCCGGTTTTTCCTTTTCTTCCAAAGGCCTGTCGTGGACTAAGATTATTCTGCCCCCGGCCTTCTCCACTTCCTTTCTTATCTCCTTTTCCCTTTTTGATATGAAAGCCGATACAATCACTCCTCCCTCAGCCGCAAGAAAGAGGCATTTTTCAAGTTTTTCGAGAAAGGTCGCATCATCGTCGGCACGGTGGATCACGAGAGCATACTTGAATGGATTTCTCAGGAGAAAAAGATTTCCGTATGCCTGTATCTCCCTTTTGCCGATCAGGATGTTCCTCCTTTTCCGGAAAAAGTCGGGCCTTTCCTTTCTGACTGCGAGCCTGTAGGGGTTTAGCCTGATATATCGGTACACGTCGTCGAGGCTTCTGTGCGAGAATATGATTTTGTCGTTGAAGCCGGGGGTGAACACTTCTGAATCCTTGCTTTGCGGCGCGATGCGATGCCATTCCAAAGTGATGTATGATTTCAAAAGGCCAATCAGCTTACCCAAGGGCCTGTCGAGCCGTTGCTTTTCGTTGATGAGGAAATGGACATGATCGGGCATCACGATATATTGGTATAATGCCACTCTCGGTTCAATCCGGGGTATGTCGCGGATATATCTTGCAATCAGGATTCCAAGAGCATTCTTTTCGATGTTTATCGATTCGGGGTCTTCAAGATTGATTCTTTTGGGAAGGTTTCCGAAGAGGGGAGCATGAGGTGCTTTTGTCAAAGTAATGTGATATTTGCATTCGGAGCGGTAGTCATGATTCTTTTTGCGGCGGTGTTGATGATGGGTGAAATCTTCTTTGCTCCAGGGGGAGTCGGCTTCTTTCATGGCTTTTTTATTTTGGGCTTTTGATTTTTTTCAGGCCTTACGGCCCTCACACTCTTCCAAAGCAGCCTTTTGAAAGCAGCTTTTTGAAGGCAGCCTTATGGAGGCTGCTTCTTCTTTAAGCAGCAGTCTCTTTTAAGTGGGGCTGCTTTGGGAGGGTGTGAGGGCCGTAAGGCCTGAAGAGGGTTATTGCACTTGGAGGATGGCGCCGGCAGAGTGGCTGACGAGGGCGGGGGCGTATTGGCTCTGCAGGGTGGCGATGCCGCACGAGAATTCTCCCTGCTGACTGATGGTGCAGTCGTAGGAAATCACGTGGTGCCCTTTCGGAAGGAAGTCGAAGAAGAGGTTGGTGCTCTCGTTGCGCACTTCCTTATAGTACCATACTCCGTCGGTGGCGGTGTAGTGCGAGATCTGGTCGGTAGGTTCAAGGCAGGCGCTTCTCTCATCGGTGAGGGCAACGTAGTCCATGTCGCGGTCGGTGGAGATGGTAAGCGTGACTCTCACTTTCATTCCGGTCTTCAAAGTAATTCCGGCTTTCGGCACAAGATTTCCGTTGCCTTCATCTACCAATGCCACAATCTGCTTGTTTATCGACATCTCGGGGAGCGCGGAGGGTTTTACCTCCATGATGGGCGCTTCATATTGAGCGATCACTCCGCCCCATGCCGGAGAAGCGCCGCTGCGCGCTATCTTCAGTTTCTTGCCCGAAGCCTGTTTCGCATCAAGATTCATTGTGAACGCACCGGTGAGCGCAGCCGTCTCGGGCAGTGTCAGCCGCTGCGACTGCAGGTGGAATTCCGGCATCTTAGCCTCGGTGTCGGCTGTCCAGTCGGAGCCTGAGGTCAGGATGGCGTTGATGGTCTCTGCCGTCACTATGTTTTGTCCCCAGTCTTCGGTCTGCCGGCTCAGTATCAGCCACTGGCGGAGTCCGTCGACAATATTGCCGGCAGGCTCAATCTCGGCAAAAGCCTTCAGCACCATAGTGGTGGTGGCAAGCGCGCTGCTGCCGTGGAATCCCGAACTCAGATTGTCGAACCATACACCTTTCTGAGGCGTCTCGCTTGCATACTGCCTGAGCGATTCAAGTATCTCGCGGGCAGTCTTTCTATCTCCGTTCCGCCACATTACGATCGCCGACCGCGCTTTCTCTCTGATTGCATAGTCTTTCCATTCAGATGCTATGTCTTTCAGGGCCTTACCAGCGAGAGAGGCCATCTCTGAAGAATACTTGCCGGATGGAAGGGCGTCTTTGGTGATGCTGCTTCTCGTAAACATCCAGTTGAGCAGATAGCTAAGCGATCCGTCTTTAGTGTGATATTTATGGTATTCATCCACAATCTGCTTGTCGACAAATCCTACCGCCGATCTGATCATACCGGTGGCGTCGCCGAACCGGTCTAAGGCGCCGGCCTTCTGCATCATGGCGAGGTTGTAGACCACTGTGCTTGTGATAAATACCGACGGCTTCATATCCGGGCACCAGCTCCAGCCTCCGTCGGCTGTCTGGAGTTTCTTCAACGCATCGATTTGCTCTGCAATCACGCTTTCGGCTTTCACGCTGTCGAGCAAAGATGAAAGACGGCCCATGCGCAAAGTCTCCGACTCTGCATTGTTGACCCATGGCGTGTTGTTGAGGTCGGCTATCTTCAGGTTGCCGTCTTTTTCAAGATTGCTCTTGAGGGCGGCGAATTGGGAGTTGCTGTCGGCAAGGAGAGCCTCGAGCCCCTTCTTGAGCGAAGGACGTGAGGAGATGAGATTGTAGGCCATGGCATTTCCGTAGAGGGTGAATGCCTTGGTGAGGATGCTCTTGGAGTCGGTCTGCATTATGTCGGGCAGGGCTGTGAGGCAATACCATGCGGGATTGTCGCAATACTGGAGCGTCACCCTGGCGTCGCTGTCAAATTTCGGCAGTTTTATTTCAAAGTCAGTCTGCGCCGGCGCAAGCCAGAAGGGGGTGGATTCCACTACGGGCGATGAGGCGGGAAGCACCGGCAGAAGGGTCTGCTCGCCATCGCGGTGTCCCCGGGCCTCGGCGTAGGCACGGAAGGCTACGGAGGAAACACCGGAAGGTACGGTCCACGAGGCGGATATGATGCGGTTGCCGGAGGCAGCCACGCTCTCGGCGTCGAACGACTGCGACAGCAACACGTTGCCGGTGAGCAAGTCGACAAGTTCGATGCGTCCTCCCACTCCGCATTCTTCGCCGGTGTTGTTGAAGAGTGTCGCCGTGAGTTCGATCACGTCGCCGGTGCGCACGAAGCGCGGGCAATGTCCCGACACCATGACAGGTTTCGAAGCCACAGTGTTCATCTGCGCATAGCAGGTCCTCATCGACTCATTGTAGCCGAGCAGTTGCAGTTGCCAGGTGGTGTTGAAGTTGGGCACCGTGAAGTCGATATCCAGCATACCCTCGTCGTCGGTGGTGAGACAGGGGCTGAAGAAAGCCACAGGATATTCCGACACCCTCAGCTCCGCAGCATCGGCAGCCGAACCGTTTTCTGTCGCTCCGGCACTGACTCCGGCCGCGATTGACTCTATTCCTTTTACAAGAGCCTCATCGGCCTCGTCTTCATAGTCGGCCGATTCTTCCTTGACAACCACCGCCTCGGCAGCCGCCATCTTATACGCCCGCGATGTGACCGCGGCGTTAGGCATGGCACCGTCAGAAGCCCCCACCCCCATGGCGTAGAACACCTGGTTTCTCACCATGTATCCGAGTCCCCAGTTCTGACCGTAGTCGTTGATGCTCGGGAAGACAAAACGCTTGGTGGGCAGACGCTTGATTTCCTTCAGGTTGAAACTTATATCGGGATAGCGGTTATAGAAGGTGTTGAAATAAACGTAGGAATGATAATAGTCAGACGACGGATTGAAAGTCCACCTGAAAGGTGCGAGTTGATTGAGGGCGGCGTCGGTCATCACAGCCATGACGGGTATTCTGCCCGTAGGGCCGTATGTGCGCGAAATCCTGAATCTCCAGTGCTCGGCATCGCCTGCCGATATTTTGTCGCGGAATGTCTCGGTGGTGATCTCCATCTTGTCGGAATACTCCGCCGGGTAGAATGTGATGCTCTCGTTTGTCGTTGAAAGATCCGATATGTAGCAGATGTTTAGCTTCTTCGGTACCCTTCCTGTCGGGTAGTCGACTGGGATGTTGAGATTATTGTCTTTCACATGGAGCCATCTGATGTCGGATATCGAATCGTAGCCGGAGATGACAGCCGGAATCCATCGGTCGGGCACGCCGCTGCCGATTGTCACGTTGGCAGTGGTCTGGCCGGGAGTAGCGTAAAACTCGGTCACGGGCAACCACAGGTCCACACCGGCCGGAGCCTTCGTGTCGGTGTCTCTCCACATCACGAATGTCACCGATTCTTCCGAATCCGGAATGTCGGGGAAAGAAACTTCAAGGTCGTATTCCGCCGACGCGTAATCCAGCGCGGGGAGAATGAGCGAGGGCGACATGAACGTGCCTTCGGCCACGATTTTGTCCGATTCCGATTCGGTGAGCACATAGTTAAGCTTCCTTGCCACAGGCCTGTCAAGCATATCGGTGACTTTGAACTGCAGTGCCGGTATGGAGTCGGTGATGTTGATGGCATCGTTGGGGAAAGACGGGTGGGAGATGTGGTAATCCTGACCTATCGCAAAGCGTTGCTGCTGTCCGGTCTGAGTCTCGCCGGCCTGCGAAGTGGCGGAGATCTCCACATTGAAGACACCTTTCTCGAAGGGAGTGCCATTGAGGTTGGCGGTGGGGAGGCTGATGGTGTATTTACCTTCCGCATCGGTCGCTACCGACGAACTGTAGCTTCCGGAACAAGACACGTTCCATCTCCATGGCGGCATGTAGGTCACGGTATAGTTCACCTTGGCGTCGGCGAGAGGCATGCCGGAGTAGGTGAGCACCTCACCCTTGAGGTTCACCACGTCGCCTGCCGTCACTTCATCCTGTTTGTTGGAGGCGGTGACGAAGAAAGTGGGCGCTACATAGTCGGCCACTTGAAACGAGGCGCTGCCGACATACCTGCCTTTGCTGTTTTTGGCCGAGAGCGACCAACGGCCCAGAAGACCGCTTGCGGGGATGCTGAAACTTGCCGATGCGCGTCCGTAGCTGTCTGTGGTCAGTTCCTGCGATGCCACTTCCTTGCGGTTGGCGTCGAGCAGACATACGGTGTAGGTAGCGTCGGGTTCCATCGCAAGCTTCCCGATGCCGGAGCTGTATGTGATGACTGCAAAGCTGATGCTGTCGCCGGGGTGATAGATGCTGCGGTCGGTGAGGATGGAGACATCGTGGCTCACCGTAGTGTCGCGGCTCGATGTGGAGTTGTATGAAATGCTATTGTCGGTCCACACCGAACCGTTGTAGCGCGCTTCCATACTGAATCTCCGGTCGGTCACCGTCACGCATCCGAGGCTGTCGGTGGTCAGTGTCGCGGTCAGTTTCTTGGTGGAGGAGTTGTCCGGATAGGTATACACCATCACTTTAGCCCCTTCGATGGGGTGGCCGTCCTTTCCGTCTACGACGATGACCTTCGTAGAGGCATCGGGATATCTCATCGAAAGCACGCTGATGTCGCTCACGCTGAAGGGATTGCGCCAGCGGTTGCCGGCTATAGAGGGGTAGATTCCTTTTGCATCGGGCGTTGAGCTGGGCAGGACGATATAGTTGCCGACCGGAAGCTGTCCGATCGAGGCCTTGGTATTATACCTGCTCCCTTTCTCCACCTTCACTGCCTTGACGAGGTGGCTGCGTGCGGCCACGCTCTTGTTGGTGGGTGATTCACCTTTCTCATTCTTGGCGTCGTAGGTATACACGAGAATCCATGTGCGGTCGCAGTTGGTGAAGGTCACATTCATCGAGATGTCTGAAGAGGTGTGGTATTGACTGCGGTAGCTGATGTTTGCGGAAGGCCGGGTCATCGAGGCCAGGATGTTCTTCAGCGAGTTGACGTAGAAACCGCCGGGAAACCGTGCTATCGATTCCTTGAGCATTTCCATATATCTGCCGCGTTTTATCACGGATGGGTTGGAGTCGTCTTCGTAGTCAGGAACCACGTTCGATTCAAGTTGAATCAATATCAGCTGTTCGCCTTCAGTGCCCTTCACTTTTTCAAGAGCCTCGATCAGCATCGGGGCGCGGAGTGAGTATGGACTGCAGTCTGCTTTCTCGGTCAATACCCAGGCCAGCATCAGGCTTTGGCCTCGTGCCGATGTGCGGTCGATGAGGGAGTTGATGGCCTCGTCGCGCAGCGATCGGCATCTCGAGCCGGGAGTGGAAGGCGCGGAGTCGTTGCTGAAGAAGGGGATGACGTCTTCCGACTCGTCGGCATATTGGTTTAGGAGCTGGAAGCATTTGTAGTCGATGAATTCATCGACCGTCATTCCATATTTCGCAGCCGTCTCGAAGTCGGAGAGGAAGCCCTTCCATTGCTTGATGGGGCGCCCTGTGTTCGCTTTGCTGTCGAGGGCCGACGAGCACAGCGAGTGGATTTTGTTAGCAAATATGTCGCGGCTCCATTCGTAAGGATTGGCAGCGACGGAATCGGCCGGGAGTTGTCGCCGGTCGGCTTGCCATCCTATCTGGCTGTAGATGGCATTGTAAATGTCGGCCTCGATGAGCCGGAAAGCCGGTTGCCACTCCGCCGGGGCGAGCGAGGCGATGCTGTCGATCCGGCGCAGCTGCATGGCTACGCTGTCGTTGCTCACAAGGTTTGATGCGGTGGTCTGTTGGATGATAGCCTCCACCGCCTTGTCCCATTTGCCTTCGGCCATGGCCGCCGACAGTTGTTTGCTTGAGTTTTCCACCACTGTCTTCGGATAAGCGAAGTCGGGCACCATGTTTCCGCTCTTTTTGGCGGAGGCGGAAGCGGAAGGGGTAAGGGAAATCAGTACCCCCGAAAAAAACAGCGCAGCTGCCCTCCGGGCAACTGCTCCAAGTTTATATGTGAATGCTTTGTTCATGTCA
>JAUNFY010000087.1 GCA_030524805.1 Bacteroidales bacterium
ACCAACAGCAGGATCAGCAGCAAAACCAGCAACAGGATCAGCAGCAGCAACCTGAAATCAATCCTCAGGCAGCCGAGCAGATCCTGAACGCGATGGAGAACAAGGAGAACCAGACGCGTGCCAGAGTCAACAAAGCCAATAACGGCGAGAAGTCTCCGGGACGTAACACCAACAACAAGCGTTGGTAGGCTTATTCGCCTGACGTTCCTCATTTCTCCCGCTCTCTGATTCCTCTTCCTTTAATTCCTATGTATACCCAAGATGATTAGACATTTCGTTTCAATAATATTGTTGTTAGCAGGCGCTTGTATCGCCTCCGCTGCCGGCACCGTTCAGGTGCAGGTGCAGACGCAGACCGGTGCCGACGACATTGAGGTAGGTGAGCAGTTTTATGTCTACATGAAACTGGATAATATTGACGGCGAGCCATCCGCGCCTACGGTGCCCGGCGCTTCCGTGAAGTATTTCACCCTCAGCAGCCAGTCTTCTTCGATGACCAGCATCAACGGCAAGGTGACGCGAACTTCTTCCAGAACTTACGTTGCCACGTGCTCCGCGTCGAAGGAGGGTTCTTATTCATTTGGCCCTGTCACCATCGGGGGAGTGAAGAGTAACAAGGCTTCCTATAAGATTGTGAAGGCAGGTTCGGGCAGCCTCTCGAAAATGCAGCAACGCCAGCAGCAGCGTACGCAGCAGTCGGCATCTTCGCAGGCAAATGCAGCCCCGGGTGCTTCAGATCCGCAGGATTCAAGCCCGAAGTTTATCGGCAAAGGCAATGAGAAACTGTTTCTCAAGGCTTCCGTGTCGAAGTCTTCAGCCTACGAGCAGGAGGCATTGGTGTATACGGTTAAGCTGTATTCCTCATACGCTCCCATCAAGTTTATCGGCGCTACGGAGGCTCCGAAATTCGATGGCTTTGTCGTAGAGGAGTCGGATGAAGTTTCCAAGTCTTTGCAGTATGAAACATACAACGGCCATGAATACGCCACAGCCGTTATAGCCCGCTACATCATCTTCCCGCAGATGACGGGAAAACTTACCATCAAGGGTAATACCTATACCGTAAGCACCGATGAGCAGGAATATTACGACGATCCGTATTTCCGTATGCTCACCGTGCGTCGTCCGGTTCAGCTTAATGTCACTCCGAATGATCTCGTGATTGATGTTAAGGCTCTTCCGCTTCCGCAACCGGCCGATTTCTCCGGCGGGGTGGGTCAGTTCTCGATTTCATCTTCCCTTCCATCGGCAAACCTCAAGTCTAATCAGGCAGCCTCGATTGAATATGTGGTGAAGGGTAGCGGCAACCTGAAATATATCAAACTTCCCGATCTGAACAACATCTATCCCAAACAGCTTGAAGTGTTCACTCCGACGGCCGAGGTAGATGCCGCTCCGCGTGGCGCGAATGTTTCGGGATCCGTAAAATTCGATTATTCGTTCACTCCTCTCGAGACCGGCAATTATACCATCCCGGAAGTGGCTCTGGTTTATTTCAACCCAGCCACAGGACAGTATGAGAAGTCAGTGGCCAAAGGTTATGATGTAGTAGTCGACAAGGGAACTCTTTCGGAAAAGTCGCAGACTAAAAACCGGCTCAAATTCGACACGTCGCTCATGCCTGTCGGCAAGCTTTCTGCGTCCCATTCCCTTTTCGTGAGAAGTGCCGCGTATTGGCTATGGTTCCTGCTTCCGGCACTTATCCTTATAGCCTGCGTCTTCATCTATCGTCGCCAGCTCAAGAGCGCCGCTGACATAGTGGGTACCCGCATGAGAAAGGCCGGCAAGGTTGCTGCCAAACGCCTCAAGAAGGCTGCCGCCTGCATGAAGGCCGGCAACCGCGAGACGTTCTATGATGAGATGCTGACGGCACTCTGGGGCTACGTCGGTGCGAAACTCAACATTCCTGTATCTGAACTCAACCGTCAGAACGTGGCTGAGAAGTTGTCGGCTGCAGGCGCATCTGAGGAAGCGGTCGGTGAGTTTGTGGCAGTACTCGATGATTGTGAGTTTGCAAAGTATGCTCCCGGCTCCGGTGATGATGAATTGAAATCAGTCTATGAGCGCGGTTCGCGAGTCATCGAATCGCTCGAAGACGCGAAGCTTTCTCGATAGCTCATTGTCGTTCATCTCATGTTAAAATATTCGTAAATAAGTAAGAGAAACTTCTATGTGTAAGTTATTTCGTATATCGGCTTTATTGCTTTTCTTAATTTGCTCGCTGCCTTTCACGATGACAGCACAGATCAAGGAAGCAGACGATTTCTATGCCAAGGGCGACTTTGAGAAAGCAGCCGACGCTTTCATGAAGGCGGCAGAGACCGACGGCACTTCGGCAGCGCTATATTTCAACCTCGGCAACTGCTATGCGCAGTCGGGCAATCTCGGCAATGCTATTCTGTATTATTCTCGGGCCGCACGTCTCGCTCCTTCGGACAAGACCATAAAAAACAATCTTGATTACTTCACCTCGAAAGTGGAGGATTCCAACCGGGCGGAACTGAGAGGTAAGAAAATCAGTGTTGCTCCCGATCCGGAGACATTCTTCACTACCGCCCATAGAGTGATTGCGGTTGACGTGAGTTCCAATTTATGGGCAGTTCTGGGAGCCGCTTGTTTTGTGGTCTTTCTCGGTCTGGTTGCGCTTTATCTTTTCTGCAGCAACATCATGCTGCGCAAGACAGGTTTCTTCGGCGGCATAATCATGCTGGTATGCTCCATCGTGTTCGTGGTGTTTTCATTCATGAGCGCTGATGCTTTCGATGCCCGCGACAAGGCCGTGCTGATGGCATATAAGTCTGTATTGCTCATAGAGCCCTCTTCCGATGCCAAGCCCGCTGCCAATCAACTTTGCCAGGGCACAGTGTTCGACATAGTTGCTGAAGAATCGGATGTGCAGGGCAATGCGTCGTGGTATAAGGTGCGGCTCAATTCCAACATAGAAGGTTGGATCAAGGCAGATGCCATTGAGATAATCTGATGACTACGGTGGGGCAATAACCCGGCCTGAATATTCAATTTGGCTCATAATCGGTTGCAAAATAATATTTTATATCCTATGGGTGTCAAAATATGTTTTAAAGCATATATTTTTCTGCCCTGAAATTATGATATTTCGAAAATATTGCGTAAATTTGTTATCTCATTAATGAGTTGATGAATATTAATCAACAGAATTTCATAGAAACCTCAAATACTAATAGTATGAGCAAGACCATCACATTCAACGAACTTCGCAGACTGAAAGACAGTCTGCCCGACGGAGCTACTCGTCGCATTGCCGACGAACTCAACATCACCGTTCAGACAGTACGCAACTATTTCGGCGGCGTAAACTATGAATTCGGTAAAAACATCGGCATGCACATAGAGCCGGGCCCCGATGGCGGTATAGTGGTACTTGACGACACTACTATCTATGATATGGCCGTCAAGATCCTTGAGGAGGAAAACAAGAAAGATTAATCTTTCTTCTCTCACTCTTCCACCTCCTTTTTGATGTTTTTGTGATGAATTTGTGGATATAAGGGTGATTTCATTCTGCTTGCAGTCTGAAATCCCCCTTTGCTATGTGTGTTTTGGTCTTACTTTTTTTCGTTTTATAATTTCTTGATTGTGCTATACCCTAAAGATATTGAAGTAAAGCTTGGTTTCGACTCGGTGCGTGCCGAGGTTGCGCGCCTCTGTTCTTCCCGCATGGGCAAGGATTTTGCCGCGCAGATGTCTTTTTCTGCCGATTTTGATTCCGTATGCAGGACGCTCCATCAGACTTCCGAGATGCTTTCGCTGATTCAGTCGAAGTCGGACCTGCCCGGCGAAGCGGTTTTTGATGTCATCCCTTATGTGAATGAGATAAGGGCATACGGCTCTTTCATGACCGCTGATCGCCTCCACGCCCTCGGCAAGATGCTTGCAGCGATTTCCGAGGTGCGATCCTTTTTCTCCCGTTCCGTTCAGGAGAGCGACCAACCGATGTTTCCTTATCTGAAGATGCAATTCTCGGGTCTGCTCTCTTTCCCTGCTATCGAAAGGGAAATCGACCGCTGCATCAACCGGTTTGGCGAAGTCAAGGATAACGCTTCGCCGGAATTGTCGGAAGTGCGCCGTGCCATTTCCTCAGCCAATGGTTCTATAGAGAGGTCGATGCGTCGCGTGCTCGAACGCATGGCGGCCGAGGGAGTGGTAGACAAGGATACGGCGCCGACAATGCGCGACGGCAGGATGGTGGTTCCGGTAGCAGCCGGTCTGAAGCGCAGGCTCAATGGCATCGTACACGACGAGTCGGCTACGGGAAAGACAGTCTTCATCGAGCCGGCCGAAGTGGTGGAAGCCGGCAACCGCCTGCGGGAACTCCAGATGCAGGAACGCCGTGAGATCGTACGCATCCTGATTTCTATCGCAGATATCATCCGCCCGGATATCGACACTATAATAGATGAATGTCTTGCCATCGGTTACCTCGATTTCATCAAGGCGAAGGCGAAGTTTGCCGATTTCGTGGGCGGTTCGTTGCCTGTGATTGAGAAAAATCCAGAGATCGACTGGTTCGGAGCGTTCCATCCGGCGCTCTTCATGACCCTTAAAGCGCAACACCGAGATGTGGTTGCTCTTGACCTTCATCTTGATGCCTCGCGCCGATTCCTTATCATATCCGGCCCTAATGCCGGCGGCAAGTCAGTGGCTCTCAAGACTGTGGGTATCGTACAATATATGATGCAATGCGGTCTTCTGCCGACTCTTTATGATAATTCCCACATGGGACTCTTTGAGAATATTCTTGTCGACATCGGCGACCAGCAGTCGATGGAGAATGATCTCTCCACATATTCTTCTCATCTGCGCAACATGAAGGCTTTCCTGAAGAATGCCGGACCGCGTTCGCTCGTGCTTGCCGATGAGATGGGGTCGGGTACGGAACCTATGATCGGCGGAGCTCTTGCCCAGTCTATTCTTCATAAACTCGGAGAGTCGAAGTGTTTTGGAGTAGTCACAACGCATTATCAGAATCTGAAGACATTCGCCGATGAGTCGGAAGGTTTTGTGAATGGTGCGATGCTTTACGACCGTCAGCACCTTCGCCCTACATTTCAGTTGTCGGTGGGCAACCCCGGAAGTTCCTTCGCCATCGACATAGCGCGCAGCACCGGACTGCCTGCTGATGTGATCGATATGGCAAAGGAGCTGGTGGGTTCCGATTATGTAAATGCCGACAAGTATCTTCTCGACATTGCGCGCGACCGGAAGTATTGGAGCAATAAGCGCCAGTCGATAAGAGAAAAAGAGAGTCATCTCGATTCTTTGCTTGAGAAATATGAGGACACAGCTTCCGATCTGAAACAGAAACGTGCTGAAATTCTCAAGGATGCGCGAGAGGAAGCGAAGGAAATCCTCAAGTCGGCCAATGCCCGTTTGGAAAAAGCCATCCGCGATATCAAGAATGCCGAGGCAGAGAAGGAACGTACCCGCCAGATACGTCGCGAATTGGAAGATTACAAGAAGAGTCTTGCCGAGCCGGCGGAGGATAACGCGGTTCCGGATGCCTTGAAACCCCTCAAGCATAAGAGCAAGAAGTCGAGAACTAAAACAGAAACTCCACAAACTGAGAAAAAAGCCGTTCAGCTCGGGGTAGGGGAGTGGGTAAAGATGGATGGTTCAGGTTCTACCGGCCAGATCATCTCCATTTCCGGGAAAAAGGCGGAAGTGGCTTTCGGCGCTTTGCGCACGATGGTGCAGCTTTCAAGACTTACCCTCGCTTCGAAACCAAAGGAGTCGGCCGCATCGCAGTCGTTTTCCATTTCGAGCGCCACTTCCGACGATAGCCGTCGCCGTCAGTTGAATTTCAAAAATGAGATCGATGTGCGCGGCATGCGTGCTGATGAGACGATTCAGGCCGTCACTTATTTTCTCGACGATGCCGTCCAGTTCAATGCGTCAAGAGTCCGCATTCTTCATGGCACAGGCCATGGCATCCTCAAGACCCTGATCCGCGAACAACTCCGCGTAAATCCGAACGTCTCGTCTTTTTCTGATGAGGACGTGCGCTTCGGAGGAGCCGGCATCACTATTGTCAACCTGTCTTGATGCTGGACGTATTGCTTCAATAATTGTTCTGAGATACTCATAAGTCGTATTATATTTGATCCTCGCTGTCTGCTGTCAGCGAGGCTTTTTTTACGATTTTTCGCGAAAAATTTGCAAAATAGATTTTTTCTATTTAAATTTGCGCATTCTCCGGAGGCTAATCCTCCGTCTTTTATAGTTTTTGTTTATACATTTCAAGCTATGATGGTTTCCAATCTCACTTATTCCTTGTTGTTACCTGCAGGCTCTGCGGGGTGTGAGATGTTGGTCCGTGCATAGCGTTTCCAGCAATTTTATTCATCTGAAAAAGACCGACAGCCCATGCTGTGTCTTGTCGCACGCTACTGCATTGGTTGCCGGTAGTGAGATCCATGACTTGCTGGAAACAGGTCGGACGGTAGGCCGTCCTTCTCTGACAACACTTCCTTTACATTAATTGTCATTCATGATCTGTTTTTCCGGACTTTAGTTCGGGAGGGAGGTCATTGACTTTTCAATATGTAACTCAAAAATTAACAATAAATTAAATGTATAAAACTATGAAAGAATTGAATTTACCCTTAACTCTCTCCTCAATCAAAGTCTCCACTTACTCTTCGGAGCATGAACTTGCCACCTGCTATCCGGATCAATCATTTTTCGACTCCCGGTCCGATTTTCTTGTCGATTTCCGTCAGTCGGCACTCGCTGTTCTGTTGAATTTTATCAATAAGCGAGCTCTCGAAGATGACAACGCCCCCGGCATCCGCCGTCTAATTTCCGTTGCTCTTATAGATGTGGACGAGTCGGAAAAGGTCGCCTCGACTACATTTCGGATCAACATACGGCGGGGTGAAATCAACGAGGTGGTTCGAGTGGACCTTCCTTTTGCTTATTGCAATATCGAAACGTTTCACACTTATAAAGTCGAGGTTCGCGACTGCAAGTCGGGCGTGCTTTTAGGCGAAAAGTCATTTCATCTTTTCAGTGAAATTGAAAATGGCAAGCATATTGCCGACATGATCACTCCTATGTATGGAGGTGTATCCGAATTCGGAAGCCGTTGCCTCTGCAAGGCATTTGATGCGTGTGCCCCCGGTTTTTACGAACTCCATTTCCGTTTTTCATCTGAAATCCGCGATTTTCATAACAGGATGCCCGAGATTGAGACGCGAATCTATTATCCGAATGGCGAGGTTGATGTGCGTTTCGTCATTCCTTCCGTGGAATATGAGGATGGAAACGAATATATCATTAAAATACCGGTCTTCAATGCTTCGTCGCAGCGCGGTATTTGCTATGCTGAGTTTCTATGTTTGGATTTTCCGATTGCCGGCTTCGTATTCTCGACTGCTTCAGATGCCATTCCGGGTTCTTGGTCGGGTTCTGAGATGATATATCTTGATGAGTATTCGCTTGAGAATGCTTGTGAGCGATTCCGGAATCTGACACTATCTGCCGAGGATGAATCTGAATCTTCTCCGGAACCGGACTATGATGCAATGTCGGATGATGAATTCGACCAACTTCTTCATAAATTCATTTCAGATGAACTTGGCATTGAAGAGGAGGATGCTTCTGATGATGAGAACATATACTATGATTCGGATTCATTCTCGGCCGGTATTGAATCAGATATGGTCTCTGAAGAAGACATGCCATACTTTGAGTTGCTGGATGACGATGAATGGCAGCATTCTGTGGTCTGCCTCTTTATTACTCCCAAGAATGATTGAGATTCAACTGATAAAATCTGAAATACATCTAATAGTGATTGATATGAGTCATAAAGATCTATTTCATTGCAGTTATGTATTCAGCTCTGACGATGATGGCAATCCGGTGGCTGATATATATGTGGGCTATGACGCATCTCTCAACCTGATAGTCATCTTCGAGCTTACAGACTATGACTTTCCTGAATATAACAGCAGCTGCCGCGCCGTTATTGACAAGCATGAGGCTTATTGGCTTTCTAAAAGGTTAGAAGTGTCGATGAGTGATTTGCCAAGATTCATCAGCAATTCGGTTGATGAATCTTACTATGAAATAATCAACCCTACAGTGACGCAGACGCATGAATGCTTTCGCGATCTTCTTGATTGCTTCATTGCCGAGGGCTGCCACTTGAGGATATTCCGCCGGCTGGCATAAGAATCTATGACATTATATGTATAGGAGAGTATCCAAGCTTCCCGAAGATTACCCATGAATATCCAAGATTCCTCATGTGTACACATGCGTATACATGAATATTCAAGAGTTCCCATGAAAAAATCAGGCAAATAACCTCACAGAACCCCGGCAGCCCTCCCGAAAAGGGGGCTGCCGGGGCTTTTTTCATCATAAAAAATTAAGGCACCCCGAAAGAAAACAACGCGGAGCGGGCAAAAAGGGTTCGAGAGGCGCGGAAGTCTTAACAAAACGAAAGATATTTTAACATTTATTGATTTCACACGGATTCAGAACGTTACAGCGTCAAAATTGGAAAAATTGCAAAAAAGTTGCAGAAAAATTTGCACAG
>JAUNFY010000016.1:0-11999 GCA_030524805.1 Bacteroidales bacterium
ATATGCGAGATTTCGTGGCAATAGATTTTGAGACAGCCAATGGGCGGCGCTCCAGCGTCTGCGCAGTGGGCATCGTGATTGTGCGGGGAGGTGAGATTGTAGACAAATACTACAGCCTTATCAAGCCGTCGCCCAACTTCTATACCCGATGGACCACCGAGGTGCATGGCCTCACACGTGACGACACCGACGACCAGCCGCTGTTTCCGGAAGTGTGGGCGCAGATTAAAGACCGCATCGCCGGCCTTCCTTTGGTGGCACACAACCGCCCGTTTGATGAAAGTTGCCTTAAGGCAGTGTTTGCGGAATATGGCATGGAATATCCCGGCTATGAGTTTTACTGCACCCTCGCCGCTTCGCGCCGCAAGCTCAGATTATCATGCCATCAGCTCCATGTGGTAGCCGCCGCCTGCGGCTACGACCTTGAAAACCATCACCACGCCCTCGCCGATGCCGAGGCCTGCGCCGCCATCGCATTGAAGATACTTTGAAAACATATTTACGCCCGGCGCAGGCAGAAAAAAAAGGGCCGCACCCGATGTGGATGCCGCCCTTTCTTGTATTATGCTCCGGATTGATTCAGGGGCAGTTTTTATTTTAATTTCAGGTAGTGGTCGCGGATGTGATCTAAAGGATTATTCATATCCAACAGGGCATCAATCCTTGACAGCCCTGACGGATGCAGCCAGTTGTGATACCGAGCCATTAGCATTGTCCGTATATCCAATGTAGTACCTATTGGCATTCTCCCCTACATATCTACCCTCCTGTAAAATGCCCATCATCATAGGTTTGCCACCCTTTGAACCTGAAGCATTGTAATACGCTTTACCCGAGCCACCCGGACCCTTCCTCTGCAAATTGCCGGCAATGTGCATATATATATATTTGTCATTAGCTTTTGACTTGACAAGCGTCACGCTGACATTGTTGATCTGACGAGCGGGATTATTCCTATCCTTAAAATGATAGATCCGATCATTTGTTGTCACATCAGATTTCCATCTTGCTGTGGCATCTTCTGCCGGTATGTCATTGCCGTCATACCACACTGCATAATGGGCGAGATCAAGAAACTCATTGACAGTGGGAGTTCTCCATTCATCCCCCCAGTGAAAAGAAGCGGCATCATGCTCCGGATCACCTGAGGTCCACTCATCATCATATATATTGTCCAGGTTGGATCCACCTATCGAAAACAGTGTGGTCCGTCCCCAGGCAGCGTATTCCCCATATTCATCAATCTTTTTAGCGCCGACGTTGAAAGCTGCCCACTTGAGTGGAAGTCCCAGGTCGACCGCTATTTTCGGATAAGCATAGTCCTTCTCCTTGTCAGTAAGGTCGGCCACTACAAAATCGCCAGCCTTGTATTCGATATTTTTGGTTGCCGTCACATTCCATGTGTATTCGTCGCCCCAGGGGATATTTGTGAAATAGTCCGGACCGTAATAGGGATTATCATTCCTCATCGTGTCGTAGGGATCGAGCTGCATCACCGAGCCGTCGAGTTCATCGTATGTGAGAAGCTCAAACTTCAGTTTCCCGCCTGCTCCTATCCGGCCGTCGACATCGCCGGCCACCTGGCGGATAATGTATGCGGTCAGCACATTGTCTTCATAGTTGTCCTTTCCGTATTCACCCACCTTTACAAACGGCTCCTTATCGTCTTTTGATCCGAGGGTTAGTACTGTTTCTTCGTCACCCCACGCGTCACCGCTCATCCTGAGCTGCGATCCTCCGGGGATATCGAATATGAAACCGCGCAACATCACCTTGTAGACCACGGTGTGCGGGTGCGAGAAAGCCATCCGGTGGTCGTGCTTCAGGTTGGCGTCGGTGAGATTCTGCGACCAATATTCCGTATATTGCTTTTTCCCGTCCGGTCCCGGCACATGCTCGGCATATTTCAGATGCTCCGTGTCGCCATTCTTCTTCTGCACGTATGCCTTTGCAAGAAACTCTTCTGAATCGTGGCTGACGTCGATGTTGTCGCCCTCGGGAAAGAGATATATCGCCTTGCCCGACCAGTGCTCCCAGTTGAGGATATAGCCCTGGTGCACAAACACGGTGTGGGAGGTTCCCGCTCCGGTGTTGGCGATGAAGTCATAATAAGGCACGGAATCATTCATCGAGGGGTCGGGATAAAGGCGGATCACGTCGCCCTCGTCCCATGTCATCTTCAGGTCGCCTGAAGCCGGGTCTTCGTGATAGCCCATACGGGTGTCAGGTCCGGGGAGCACAGCCGTGAAAGAGTAGACATGCTCGCCGGAGTCACCTCCATTTCCCGGCTCTTCCACCCCCGAGCAGGAAGCGAGGATCAGCATCGATATCAACAACGACGGAATATATTCAAGTCTCATAATGAAGTTGTTTAACCTTATTTACGAATTAAAAAAACAACCTGAAGTGTTAAAACATCTCCTTGTAGATATAGTCCTCAAGGTCGCGGGTGACAGTGACACCATCGACAGAGAACTCCAGATTTATATGTATAATCTTCTGTATCAGACCGGAATTGCCGGCAAACACCTCGCGCAGGCTACCTGTACGGGTCACGATGCCTGACTCCTTGTAATCGTGCGAGTCAGCGGTGTTGGTCAGCACCACATACACCACCTCGAAGCCCGGATCGTTGCCCGGGATCACCCCGTCCATCGGGATGAAATAGGCCGACTTCCCAAGTATGTTCTTCGCCTTTTCCCCCTCCACGAGCACTACGGCCTCCCTGGTGCAATAACCGTTCGGCTCATCAACCGCATATCCGGGCACAGCCTTCTCCACATCCACAAGATCAAGCTTCAGCTCAAGAGGGTGTTCTCTCGTGTACTGCATCTGCGGGGAAACCGTGCTCCACGATTTATCCGCCATCGAATACACCCCCTTGCGGTAGAACCCCCACACCCTGAATTCCTTTATCAGAAACCGGCAGTCCTTGAATTGATCGCTTTCCACCTCGTCGAAGAGGTCGGAGTCGGCATTTGCAGTGAAGTTCACCTTATTGAGCAGCGGGGAGAAGCTGAGGCGCAGATTTCCCGAGTCGCCGATACCGTCGCCCGAAAGGGAGCCGTTTTCCGCCTTTACCGAGCAAGAGGCGGCATACAGAGGCTCGAGCGCCGTCCTGCACTCGTGAGAGATCGTGAGCAGTCCATCGGTAGAGGAATCGAAGGCCGCGCCGTAGGGGAAATATGCGCGGAAGCGCACCGAGCCGTTCGTCGGCCAATATTTCAGAGGGGAATAAGACCATGACGTGCCATCGAAAGTGACCGGCTGGTTGTGCATGAAGTTTGAGCTGAAGGCAGCCTGCGGGTCATCTCCGATACATGCAAAGACACCGATAGCGTCGCCTGCGGCGAACACCGCCGGCGAAGGGGCGCATCGGGCATTCTTGTGCCCGACTGCACGGAATGCCGGCTGCCGCAATCCTCAGCAGAAAATCCAATGGCCTTCGGAGAGTATGCCGTGACATCCTTGTCCGAACATCCTCCCAACAATGCAGCCGATGAAAGCACCGCCATTATATATCTGAAATTTATCATATCAAATCCTATATTATCATTTCTCAATAGGTAGCCAGTCGTGGTCAACGTTCTCCCAATCCGCCACACCGACCTCTACCGACACATCATCCAGCCCCACGCGAAGGGTGAAGCTATATGCTTTGCCAAACTCGAAACTATGGTCGAAGCGGGTGGTCAGGCTGTTGGCGACAGTGATGCTTCCTCCATCCAGCCGCCCGTCGGCAGTGGTGACATCATAGTCTACTGTTATCTCCACCGGCACCTCCCCTTCCGAGGGTATGAGCATGAGATATTTCCCGTCAGCAATAGAGAGTCCATCGCCTGTGGCAATCAAGTCTGAGCCGGCCACAGAAAGGCTGTAGGCCATGTCTCCTTTCACAAGATTTCCCCACCTGCCGGCGCAGAGATCCAGCTCACCGGCCACCGCGAGTTCGGAAGATCTGAAAGTAATACCCTTGAGAGTGACACGCGAATCAGGGTCGACGCCTTTGTCGACCGCGCAGGAGAAACCAATACGCGACAGGGCATGGCGGAACACGAACTGCACCTTGCCGCTGTTGACCAGATTGAGCGAGGCATCCGCGAGAAGGAGATCGGTCTGGGCGTCGACATCTGAGTCCATCCTGAACGTCAGCTTCGGGCTCCCCGGGTCCTGAGGGCCGGACAAACCGACGATGCCGGTCTTTCCACCACCTGCTGAATATGGGGCATAAGCGAAAAATGAAAGTTTGGTCGTCGGCCAACTCTTGACCGGATCGTATTTCCACACGCCGTCATTGCCAGATGCAGACCACTCTACCAGCTGATTGCACATGAACTCCGGAGTGAAACCCGCTGAGGGATCGGGATTGAAGTCATTGTTGCCCGTAGATGAGGCGAATACGCCGAAACCTGTCTGCTTCATGGCTGCGATGTCAGCCACAAATGCGCGTGAGCCAACTGCCGTCCCCACATAAGCGCCGAACGAGACAGCCCTGTCTCCGACACCCGGATCGGTAACATCCGACTGCGCGCAGCTTCCAAGCGAAAACACCGCGAGCAACGCGAGCATGTAGCATGTAATGAAGCGTGTTCTGGATCTATGCTGATTGTTCATTGACAAAATTATGATTATGAATTGTGATTGTGTTTATGAATTGTCTATATGAATTGCGATTAATGATTGTGCATTGTGCATTGTGCATCATAACGGTGTTAAACCGCCACGTTGAAATCGAGTGTTTCGTCCCAGTCGTCAAACCAGACGTCGATTCCCCCGCTGTCGGCGGGAGCAGGAGGAAGAGGAGGATCGAGCCGGAGCTCAAGGGATAGATCCGGAGCGCCGGACGTTTTCCCGGGGATTCTGCGGATGAGATGTCCGACAGGTATCCGATAGTTGCTGACGGTCTTCCCGTCGGCATGCAGGGCCTGGAATACCAGGATGTTCTCATCGGGCGAGCCTCCGTGTCCGGCCGGAAGACCGAAACAAGTGATCTCGGCTTCGAGAGTGCCCGCGTCGGGCGAAGAAGCAGTACGCTTCCAGGCGTCGGCTTCGATAAGATGAGTGACAGTGACCGAATTGTCGTTCGGCACGTCGGCCGCGAGGCGATGGCCGGCGGCAAGGCCGCTCAGGGCACCACGGGCAGACCGCATATTGCCGGTGCCGCCTGTGTGGATGAGCAGATGAAGATGGCAGGTTATATTTTTCGGATGTAGAGTACCCGCTACCTGCAGGCCGGCGCTTCCGGCTGCTGACGCCGGCGGCATCTCGGCTGCAATCCGGATCGTATCGGCAGCGAGCCATTCGGGCTGCCTGGCCACGTATCCGCCATCGTCCGGACCGGGTGTGTACCATTTCGAAGGCGTGGCCCCCCGCAGATAAGCCTCCGTCGTGTCGGCGGCATCGAGTCCGCGGAAACGGATGTTGTCAAACTCTCTCTCGGTGAGATTGAACACAGTAGCCCAGTATCGCCCGGGGGCAAGATAAGAAGAGGCATGATCCACGTTGTTGTCGATCACGGAAGAGAATGTCCCGCCGTGCTGATGATGGAACAGGACTGTCATGCCCGACGGCTCCGGCACCCCGCAGCCACTCCAGTCGACATCGACACGCACGGGCAAAGTGACCTCGGGAGTCGCCACCGTGTCGCCACAAGAAGAGGCGCACACGACGAGAAAAGCGACAAACAGGGTGCGCGACAACAAGCCGCGCAGCCCGGTTTGAAGAGTATGTTCAGAATATCTGATCAGCATCCGGAGAGAATTGACAGGAATATCTGACTTTCAGAACTTTAATCCATCTTGGTAGGTACATTCGACTCAGACCAGTCGGATACAGTCACACTGAACGAGATAGCCTGGTCGAGAACGGGATCACCGGGTTTCTTGTCGTCGGGACGAGGCGTACCGGGATCCGAGGGTGTGGGATGGTCGTCGGGAGGATAGACACCCGCGCCACTGCTCTTGCCACAGAACTCGAGAGTGTAGACATATTTCTTGCCCGGGAGCCATTCGCCGCCGATAGGCACACATGTGTAGCCGTAGGCATTGGCATCATACACGAGCTTGCCTTCATTGCCCTTCACTACGGGGAAGAGCTGATGGATATGGCCTTTGCCATCATCGGTAGGACCGATCGCCGGGTTATCTACCGAGCCTGATTCTGTGGCAGGATAGTCATGCTGAGTCTCGACACGGCAGAGCACCATGATATAGGTGCCTTTGGTATTGTTTCCGATTCCATTTGCAGAGGGACCATCTTCAACGACATTAGCAGACTTTCCTGTGGTCCAGGGGACAAATTTCTGAGGAAGCACCATCAGACCGGAATTGTTTCCACCATTGGCCTCGTTGCTTATGACATTGTGGGTCTCCTTGCCCAACCTGGTGGGAGCTGACAACTTGCGGCCATAAGTAGCCAAATCTTTTGTGTCCCAGGATATATAGTTATTGGCTGCCGATGTTGAAAACTGGAAGTCGCCTTTTGAATGCACATTCACAATCCATGCACCCTTGATCTTCACGACACGGCCTTCCTCCGCACCGGCTCCTTTCTTGATCCTGACCTCAATCTGCGACATGGCATGATTGAATGTAAGTGGAACCTGCACCTGACGTTCAGCCTGGGAATAAGCCACTACAAGATCCTTATGATACCGGCCGCCATACTCGACATCGGGCTTTACCGTGATACCTTTTATAGAATGCCCTGTAACAGTAAATTCCGGTGTGCCGAAATTCTTCAATCCAAGCGGACCAAATGTCCAGAAATAAATCTTATTGACATCGACAGGCCATGTCACTTTGTTTTCGAGGCCATAATACTGGCTGTCATCCTCCTTTTCTGCTTTCATGCCGTTGATGAGGAGGTTGGAATAGCCTTCGGCATGTGCGTAGACGTAGAATCCGTCAAGATTCTCGAGAGTGGTAGGAGCAGATCGCGACACACGTGTGGTGAAGCTGATCTCTTCTCCAGCATACGCTTCCTTCAGTTCGTCGCTTGCACATGAAACAAGCCCCAGAGCTGCTATACAAGCGAGACCGAACAGTTTTGTTGTTGATTTCATGACTATATATTAAAGATTTAAAATTTCGCTATTGCATATTGATCACTATATCCTCCACCTCATCCCAGTCGTTGACAGTAGGCGACAGTCCGTCCTTATCCTCCGGCAGGGTGAGGCCATCTACAATTATGTGGACATTCCTCTCGTCGGGCGCGTTGTGGACCTGACCCGTGACATCGAAGTTGAAATATTTCTTGCTCGAAGTGTAGATCGACATGATGTGCGGTACATCTGCGTCGTCGGGACAATGACCGAATGTGACGAATTCAGCCTCCAGCGAGGTGTCGTCCCTGCGTCTTACGGAAAACGGTACTGTCACCGGCACACCCGACGCCATACACCTGCTGATGTTCATGCTCTCCGACAGGCCCGACAGGGCTGCGCTGATATCGAGATTGTCGCGAAGGTTCTTGATGTTGATCACCTCTACCGAGTATCGCGCCGTCACTTCACGCGGATGCAGCTCAATAAGCTGATTGTCGGCACCTTGCTCGATTTTCACATAGTCGTGTTTGCCGGCCCATACGGTTTCGGCCGGAGAGCGGACCGGTTCGCCGGAAGACACCGACGGACGCGGTGGCGCCTCTAAATAGCGCGACATAGGCGCCAGGAGAGCCTCTTCGGTGGTATTGAGGCGATAGGAATCAAAATCGTCGACTACCTCGGCCACCGACTCCATCTCCCCGTTGTGGAAAAGAATCATGTATTCGCCGGCCTCGAGTTTGATCACACCGCCGTCGCGCGATGAAAACTCGCGGCATGCCACGTGCTTTCCGTCGAGCGTGAAGAAATTGACCACCATGGTGTTGGGGTCGGCATCGGGATGCTGATCCCACACGATCCGGATCTCAACCTTTGCACTGTGGCCATGGTCGTAGCAAAGCTCCTTGTGCTCGCATCCGGACATGACGAGAATCATGACGCATGCAGCTGCAAGAGCGGAAAGACGGGAGATGAGCGCTTTCATCGTCCACCTCCTTTCCCCTTATTTCCTATATGCCATACGAGGGAGACTTCCGCCTTGGTGGGTCCGAACCAGTTGAGGCGGTGGGTGGATTCCCATACGTAGCAACCTTCGTCGGGATGATATTTCTTGTATTCGCCTCCGGCATAACCGAAGCCGACCGTGAAATCGATGTTGAAGTGCCTGCTGAGGGGCATCGAATATCCGTAGGCAATGCCGGCGCCCCAGGTCCAGCGGTCGCCCAGGTATCCTTTCCCGCCCAATTCGAAGTCGTAGGTCAGGATCTGGCCGTATATGCCGACGTGATGGCCCGACAGCGGCCTGACGCCGGCCGTCTTTCCAAACCAGTAACGAGCGTTGATGTCACCACCGTATGTACGCCAATATCTGTGGCGCGAATCGCGGCTCCACCAGGCATACATCCAGTTGGCGGCGATGCTCCAGTTTTTGCCGAGATAGAATTCGGCTCCGATATTCGGTATAGCCATGGCATCAAACAGCAGATTGGAATAGACCGCCATAAGGAATGACCCGGACCGGGAATCACGTTCCGCAGCGGGCGGCACGATTCCGGACGGGACTTCGACTGCAGAGACTGTGGCGAGCGATGAGGGCCCGAGATCGGGGGTGGAGATGACCCTGGGATTATCTTCCTTGAAAGTGATTATTACCGCGCTGGCGCTTCTCATCTTGCTGAAACAGGGGGCGCAGAAGTTCATCCCAGACCCGGTTTCCGTCGAGCTGTTTGAGTTTCAGGATACGACGGTCGACCAATTTACCATTGGCCGGATCATTGACCAACAGAGGGGCCTCACCGATAATTGAAATTACGGAATCTCTGAAAGGATGTTTCGATCGGGCTACCTGAGCACGGAGATAATCCCACGGGATGTAGCTGTCGTCGCGCGAGACAATGGAGTCGGGGATATCGACCCTGCTGCGGATCAGCCGTTCGAGAGAAGCCAGACGCGCTCCGGCAAGGTAGCGGTTTGTCTCGTATGACCCATCCGGAGAAGCTGCCCCACAGAATGCCACCGATGTGACTTTGAGCGTGGAATCGGAGCGTAGCGTTGTGATATAATCAATAATCTGCTGCAGCTTTTTGGAATTATCAGCCAGGTCGGGATCAATGTGCGCGACATTGATACGGAAATCGACCATGATTTCCGTGCGATTCTCCGCGGCTTGGATATAAGGCCTGAACATCAAGAGAATCAGTAATATAATAAAATATTTTTTGAATCTCATAATGATACAAACAATAAATCTAATGTGAAGAATTGTATCCGGGCTGCAAAATTAGTAAAAAAATCTCATATATAGCAAATAAGCATTAAAAAAAATTAATCTTTCGGGAGTCTGACATAATTTCACAAAACATGTCCTGCCGCATCAACACAAGGCTTGGTGGTGAATCATACGTTCGAATAATTATTGTCGAAATATAAGAATCTGATTACTGACCAATCATACCGCCCCGGCATCTGCCATCATGCACACGTCGGCCTACACCTCTATGCTGTATAAGACATGACGGCGCAGAGGCGAGTCCGGCTCCAGTTTGGGATGATCGAACTCGCCCGCCTTTTTCATCCCTATTTTCTGCATCACTCTCTCCGATGGCCGGTTGATCACTGCTGTGAAGGAATAGAGTTGCCTGATGCCATGCTCTTTGGCAAGCGTCAGAACCGCTTTGGCTGCCTCAGTGGCATATCCGAGATTATGGTATTCGGCTGCCAGACGCCACCCTATCTCAACACCGGGGGCGAACTCGGCTTCAAACCCTATTTCATGAAGGCCGACATAGCCTATGAAAGCGCCGGTGGCTTTCAACTCCACTGCATATAGCCCCCAGCCTTTGCCGGCGAACTCCTCCTGAATCCTGCCATAGAAGCTGCGGGTCTCCTCATCTGTCAGCGGCGCAGGGAAAAACCTCATCACCCGCACATCCTTGTTCATAGCGGCAAACAATGGGATGTCGTCGGGCTTCCAGGAGCGCAATATCAATCGTTGTGTCTCAGCGTATATCATTTTCAAATTCTTTTTAAAATGTCGCGTTTCGCTACGTCGGCGGATAACACTATGGAATCACCGCGTTTTCCTCTTGTGTGATTATTGCGGCGCGAAAGTACATAAAATAGTTTATTCCACCAAATTTTACACTTGAATCTTTAATAATGACAATGCAAGATCATATAGGCGGATTGGCTTTCAAACTATGATGCGGATTTTTACGTTTTAATAGAAAACGGTTTTTAGATTATGGAAGAAGCAAAAGAAGCAGTAAGCAAATTTGAGGATAAGGTCAGGAAAGACCTTACCGATTTTCTTATCAGCAAAGGTGCGCTCGACGAGCACGTGCCCGAATGTCCGGATGTGGAGGAGAAATGGCCTCTCATAGCCCGGAGTTATGTAGCCGATGGCGCGCGGGAGTTTCAGGGTTATCCGGTGGTGTCGCTCGGATGGATCATGTTTGTGGGCATGGCCATGGCTTATTACTGGGACACCGATTGGGAGAAGAATGCCTCACGCACGGATTATTACACCGCCCTTCGTGATAAACGCGGCTACGACCAACTCGACGAGACCGTGACGCAGGATTTGTTGGGCTATTCCGGTGAGGGCGCCGAGAAGGTGACCGACCTTGTGGCCGAATGTGCCTCACGGGTGTTTTCGCTTCTCAACCATGAGCATATCGAGCCGGGCACCGAGGCAGCTTTCGGAGCGTGGCTGGCAGCACTGCATCAACTTTACCTTGCCGGCATGGCCATGGAGCTCAATGCCCTCGGCTATCACATGACGGCCGCGCAGATTCCCTCGCCCAACTGATACAATCGCAAATTCAGAATTTTATTTCAGAATAATGAACTATATTTTCGATTTTGACGGCACCCTGATGGACACGTCGGGTGTGATACTCGCTACCATAAAGGCCACTATAAAGGAGATGGGGCTTCCGGAGAAGACCGACGACGAATGCCGCTCCATAATCGGCATACGCACCGATGATGCCGGGAAATATCTTTACCCCGGTTCGGACATCTCCAACAAAGAGTTTGCGAAGGTTTTCCGCTCAACTACGACCGACTGAAGAAAGATGCCGGCGAAAAGACTTTTCCGGGAGTGATGGAGACTCTGACCCGTCTGAAAGAATCGGGAGCGGGAATGGCGATAGCCTCAAGCCGTCGCCTGGCTTCCCTCTACGATTACCTCGACGGCCTCGGCATAAGGGATTGGTTTGCCTGCATTGTCGGGGCCGACAGTGTAGCCAAAGGGAAGCCTGACCCGGAACCGGTGCTGACAGTTCTCAAACAGTTGGGTTGGGCTGCCGGCGACACGTTGGTTGTGGGCGATGCCGATGTCGACATTCTCATGGGCAACGGAGCAGGTTGCAAGACGTGTGCCGTCACCTACGGCAATGGCTCGCTTTCCTCTCTGAAGGCAGCCGGTCCCGACTACATGATCGACAGTTTTCCTGACCTGCTCAGACTTGGCTGATGGATATAGAGAGTTTCAGGGAATATTGCCTTTCGCTTGAGGGAGTAGCCGAGAAGACACCTTTCGGAAAATTTGCCGCAAGGTTCGACTCGGTGTTGGTTTTCTATGTCTGCGGCCACATGTTCTGCATGGTGGATATCAACGACTTCACTTCAGCGACAGTGAAAGGAAAACCGGAAAAGATAGCGGAATTGCACGAAACCCGCACCGCATGCACAAACCATCGCAACATGAGCCCCAAATACTGGATACAGCTCAATTTCGGCGGAGACATCCCCGACCCGGAAATCCTCAGCCTCGTGCAGCAATCGTATGAGATAGTCAAAGCCAAATATTCCGCAAAGAAATCTTGAATTAAGCCGAATCGGCTCAATTTCTATATAATAATTGCAAAAATCGGCTCAAATTGAGCCGATTTTTCAGTATTTTTTAGTAATTTTGAGCCGATAAATATTTTTAAGTATGTGCTTTTAG
>JAUNFY010000016.1:12009-35509 GCA_030524805.1 Bacteroidales bacterium
TGTGCTCAAACGACGGAAAACGAGCGGGAGGCGCGTAATTTCGGATTATAATGGCAATAATAGTTGATTATGTCAACTATTATCGTTATCTTTGCACCATGAAAACGGAAACACGCGATAAAATCAGAACATTCAACAGATACTACACCAAAGTGTTGGGTGTATTAAACCGCCAATATCTCGGCAGCCGGTTCAGCCTGCCCGAGACACGGATCATACAAGCCATCCACCACAATCCAGGATGCAGCGCCAACGACATTGTGAAGATGCTAAACATGGATAAAAGCTATCTGTCGCGGGTGCTGAAAAAATTTGACAGGCAACACTATATCATACGCGCCGTCTACGCCGACGACCACCGGCGCGAACAGCTCAACCTTACGGAAACCGGCACTGACGCGTTTCATGAGATTGACGCCACCGCCAACAGATCGGTCGACGAGATGTGTGCCGGCCTCGACGAGAATCAATTATCCGAAATGGTAGACTGCATGGATAGAATCCGCGCCATACTGAACAGGGAAAAAGACAGCGTGCCGGAAATCGAGATCTGCAATTTCACTCCGGAATATACCGAAGACGTGATAAAACTTGTCCTGCACTTCCAGAATGATGGCACCCGACCGCATGTCACTGTAGATGACCAACCCGATTTGCTCACCATCGAGGATTCATATATTAACTCAGGCGGTAACTTCTGGATAGCCCGCGAAAAAGGGAGCGGCCGGCTGGTCGGCTCAATAGGACTCATGCCATATACCGACGGGGTGGCACTGCTGAAGAAATTTTTCGTATACGAGCCCTATCAAGGCCGCCCCTGCCACACAGGGCAACGCCTTTATAGCCAACTCCTCGACTTTGCCAGACAACACAACTTCAAGAGCATATTGCTCGATACGCCCCGCAACACCACCCGGGCCCACAAGTTCTACGAAAAAGCCGGTTTCCGCCTCATCAAGGAAACCGACCTCCCCCTGAAATACAGCCACCCCTACCCCGACTCCGATTTCTTCCTCCTGCAACTTTGACGCGCCCCTCCCCTCTCCCGCAACCCCTATCCACATAACATAATAAAAATTTTCTATTCGCTCAGATTGCGTAAATTGAAAATATTTTTTAACTTTGTATAGCTAACAGGCTCGGATAAATGAGTTGATGATAAAGACAAGTAATTAAACCCCGAACTGAGAAAGACCGACAAATGCAGAAGTCAATATGGAATTAGGATTCATAAATTTTAATCAGGAGGCTTTAAACCGGGCTGCCAAGGTGATGAAGATGCTCCAGGGTCAGGGAGCCATCGATGAACTGGGGCTCGGCAGAATCCGCGACGTTTTCTCCAACTCTATGTTTCCCGGGCTATCCGTATTGCAGACTCGCGCCAAATATTTCGTATTGCTTCCGGCCTTATACAGTCATCTGGAGAAGAAGAGAATCTCCAACCCTAAGGAAGCAAGGGCTATCGTGCGCGAATATGAAATAAGACTCACGCGCAGACTTGTAGAAGGCTCCGGCAATAACTCAGGCGGCATAATCGGTGCCGACTCCCTGAGCAACCATCAGCAATACGTAAAGTATGATCCGGCTTATGTGTATCAGGTCGGCCTGGAGACATTAGGCCTTTCAAAAACTTCCGGCAACATATATGCAGTGCTCGCAGACAGGTCTAAAATGAGGCAAGGATTGCCTTCCAAACTGCATACCGAAGAGGCGGAAGATTCCGACGATCTCGACGGCATCACGCCATTGTTTGAAACCTTCGGTAAGGATTACCGGTTTGAAACATCCGATAAGATCGACATCGCTCTCGACCGGGAAGAAGCTCTCTTTCTGAAAAACAGGATTATTAAGGCTGTGACTTCCTCCCTGATGGGAGAAATGCTCGACAGCGGAATTTACCATACCATCAATAGCCTTGAGTTCGAAGACCTTGAGAAGATGTTGACGGGGATTGTATCCGACCGCAACTTCCGGATCTACACCCTATCGCTCCGGTTTTCCCGATTCGCATATCTCTTGCGTCTCTTTTATGCCATGCTCTACGACCGGCGTGTGGAAGCCATCGAAGAAGCAAAAGATCTGGCAGAAGAATTCAAGACATTCCACCGCCGGTATGCTGCTGATTTCGCTCCGCGTCAGATTGAGGAAATCCTTGATTTCGCGTCGCCGCGACTTTCCGAAACGAGATTCTGCAAAAATGCGGCATTGCTGATTGAAAATGAAGACTACGCAGGGCTCGAAAGATTGATAACGGATCGCGAAGTGGAAATGAAGGGCCCGAGAAGAAGTAAACTGCGCAATCCGCAGGATTATGAGCACCGCAAACCATTCGAAGTCCCCGAGATGATGACTTTCCGCTGGAAAGGAATAGCAAGAAACATCCTCAGGGAAATATCTGAAGCACTTCAACCATGAACGATCTGATCTACAACGAGCTGGTAGCCACTCCGGGATATGAGATAGATTTTGCCGCCGGCACTTCCTACAGCATGGATGCGGAGGCCTACCTCGCCATCGCCCTTTCCATGGCCAATCTCGGCGAGGCGGGGGAATCTGAAACTCCCGACCGGCTGCTTGAAGGAATACGCAGGGCAAACAAGCGCATGGCCCTCTTCATCAACCGCGGAGGGCTGCAACCCCCGAAACGCAGAAATCCTCTTTACGCGATGCTCGACAAAAGCGTTTTTGAAGTTGCCGATGACAGCCGGGGAGGAAACCGACTGGCTAATTTCCATCCTAAGATATGGATTATAAAGGAGCATGCTGTCGACAATCCTTCCCACCGGCAGATCAAGCTCATAGTGATGAGCCGCAACCTAACCAAAGATTCCAGTCTCGACATAGCGGTGGCAATGACTGCTCCGATCAACCCAACCGTCGACGAACCAATCCGCCGCAAGCACGAGCCTTTGAAGAAAATGCTGCTGCGGCTTGCCGACTACGCATCACGCGAAAAACGCAAGGACATCATAAGTCTTGCCAACGATATCGACCACACAGGGGCTTTTGACCTCGACAGCCGCTACACGGACTATGATTTCCTGCCCTTCCACTTCGGCGAGAATCTCAACGCCGACATCGACTTCGAAACCGAACTTCCGGGAAGAACGATGCTGGTGGTATCCCCGTTTATTGATTACAGCACTCTTCAGTGGCTCAACAATTACGGAGCGGGCGCTCAAAAGATACTTGTCACGCGTCTCGAGAGTCTTACTCCTGAAATAATGGATCTCTATTCCGGCAACGAACGTGAGGTCTGGGTGCCCACCGGTATTATGGCCCGCAACGATGTGCTGCCGATGAATCTTCACGCCAAGATATATTTATCATGGGGTCCGCGCACCGGCGGCACACACCTCTGGCTCGGGTCGGCCAACGCTACGGGATCGGGCTTTCACCGCAATTCGGAATTCCTGCTCCGGCTCACCTTGCGTCGCGGACAGAATCTGTTTAAAGATTTCGTAGGTGAATTCACCGACAAAAAGAAGCAGATGTTCGAGGAAGTCTCGACTCTTTCCGATCAACCCGAAGTGCAGCCTAAAGATACAAGTCTTTCTATAGCGGTGCGTACATCGCTAATCTGCAGGGGCAATCTTACGGCCGAGATATCACAATCGGAAAACGGTTACAGAATACATATCTCAGTCAGACGGTTGAAAGGAATCGACGGCACAATCAGACTCGCTCCCATACAGGAGCCGCACAACGAGGCGGTGCTCACTGCCGAGGGATGCGAGATAGAAGTTGCGGAAGCAGCCAATCTGTCGGAATTCTTTATTCTCTCCGTGACTCCCTTCAGCGAAACCGCAGAGCCGGTAAGGATGGTAGTGAAACTACCCGTGAGGGGAATTCCCCTCGACCGCGATGAGCAAATATTCAGATCCATCATCAATACCCGCGACAAGTTCCTGACTTATCTGCAAATGCTGACCACCGACCTTCCGACAGAGTTGATGTCGCTTTTCAACAATCAGGATGCAGACACTCCTCATGCCTCCCCGCGCCGGGCAGCGGACGTGACGCCTGCCATCTACGAATCACTGCTCCACAAAGTGGCTAAAAATTCCGACAAGCTGAGAGACATAACGGAAATTGCAAAAATGGCTGATAAAGATGTGGTGCCCGATTCTTTCATCAATATTGCATCCGTGTTAGAACGGTTGACCAAGCAACTGCGACGATATGAGTAACGCCGATATAAATACAGCTGATATGAATAATGCGGATCCTACCATCTATGATTTTCAGAAAGCCACAGCCGACAGGATTTCTGAAATATTCCGCAGCGCCACAATCGACACCCTCGGAAATAAAAAGCTGCAAGGTGGACAGCGGCGCGTGCTCCTTGCAGATGAGGTGGGGCTCGGCAAGACCCACGTGGCGGCCGAAGTGATCGCTCAGGTCCGCGATATGCGCAGGGAGGTAGACGACAGGATGTTCAGGGTGGTATACGTATGCTCCAACCTGAGCATCGCCAGTCAGAACATTCAGAAACTTGGAATCAGGAATAAAGCCAATGTGTCGGACAGCCGGCTGTCGATGCAACATCTCACCATCAGGGAACGCGAAGCGGCTACCATCGATGCTGGTTCTGACTCGATGGGCGAAATAATAATTCCTCTCACCCCCTCTACCTCGTTCTCGCTCACCGGCAACTCCATGGGCAATGCGAATGAACGTGCGCTGATTGCCTGCATATTGACTCATCTAAATGAATTCAAGCCGTATAAGACCGGGATATCCGATTTTTTCCAAGGCCGGTCGGGACATGAAGGATGGTCGATACATCTGAAACGTTCTGAATCGCGCATCGCGGATATCATGAAGTCGACCGGCGGCAAGTATCTTGATGAAATAATACAATATCTTGATCAGAATGAAGAATTCCGGCAAATCAGGAATGAGCTTATCGGATGTTTCGAAAATCACACCGAAAATACCGACGTAAAAGCACTGACAAACCGCCTCCGCCGCATTTTCGCTGATTTAAGCCTTTCGATGCTGCAGCCTGACCTGATCATAATGGACGAATTCCAGCGCTTCAGTTCTTTGCTCGACTTCAACGACGACAGCGAACAGACTGCCATCGCGCGCAAGTTTTTTGAGCGCACCCATGGTCAGCAACCGCTCATATTGCTCATGTCGGCCACTCCCTATAAGCCTTACTCCACCCTCGAGGAACTCAACGAACACAACGCAGACACGCATTACGACGATTTCAACCGCCTTATGGATTTCCTGTTGGCCGATGGCAAGGAGTTTCGCGAGGTGTGGAATGATTATTCCTATCATCTTTCACATCTGAGGAGCGGAAAATTCGACGTTCTCATCGCTTCCAAACAAAGGGCGGAGGAAAAGATGTATGAAGCGGTATGCCGCACCGAAAGGCTCAAGGAAGGACTTTTGAAAGAATCGTGCATCGAATTGAAAGTCAGGGAAGATGATTTTCTTTCCTACTGCGAGATGCAAAAGATTGTAGACGAATGCAGAGCCAAGTCCGAACTTGCGGGCAAATCGCGGTTCCGGTGGTCGGTGATGCCTGTAGATTATGTCAAGTCGGCTCCTTATCTGCTTTCGTTCATGGAGTCGTACGAATTGAAGCGGCAGCTGGAATCGGCCTATCGGGAAAGTGGCGACACCTTGCCGCAGCCCTCCGCCATCACTCTTCTGCGGAAGAATGATATAGAACATTTCAGGAGTCTGCCAATGCGCAACGCCAAGATGAGCCTGCTGCGCGACCTCATGTTGCCCGAACGCAAAGGAGCGGAATTGCTGCTGTGGGTGCCTGCATCCAAACCATATTACACCACCGACTCACGAAACCCATTTGTAAAGAACAGCGACTTCTCAAAGATGCTGGTGTTCTCGGCATGGGAGATGGTGCCGCGTGCCATATCCGTATTGATGACCTACGAACTGGAGCGCAGGGTGATATTCTCCAAATATAAGAAAGCCGGGTATAGTGCTACGACGGGGCGCGGACGCCTCAAGAATGACGCCCAGGAAATCCTCACCGAGCCATCAGAATATCTGGCATCGCTCTACAACCCCGGAGATTTTCATGGCCGGAAGATTGACGAGATAAAAGCCGCGATAAGAAATAAGATATCCGGCAGGCTCGAGGGGATTCAGGTATCGGAAAGGCGCAACTATGCCAAAATACTCAGCGCAATCCGCTGGCTCGACAATCCGGATTCAGAAAAACCGGTGGATATTCCGGCAAATACCATCGACATCCTCACCGACATGGCAATCGCCGGCCCGGGAGTGTGTCTGCAACGAATCTTCAAAAACACCGACACCGCGCGGAACGCGGCGAAAGGCTTCATCACCATCTTCAATCGAAGAGTGGCCGGCTACATCATCGACAAGATGCAGGAAAAATACCACACCGATGAAGTCTATCTTGAAGGAGTGATGAACTATTGCGTGATGGGAAATCTTCAAGCCGTGCTTGATGAATACCATCACCTGAGCGGCAAGAATTTTTCAGAAAACATGGAGAACGCCTTCATCAATGAAACAAACCTGAAGGTTGATACCGACGGGTCGTTCGGAATGAATGCCGACTCCAAATCTTCCATGAGGGTTTCATACGGAGTGCCTTACTCAAGGATTAAATCTGAAATGGATGAAAAATCGCAGAAACGCACCAACAATATCCGTTGTGCATTCCAATCGCCGTTCTATCCTTTCATTCTGTCCACGACTTCCGTCGGACAGGAAGGACTTGATTTCCATTGGTATTGCCGGCGCATCATGCACTGGAATCTTCCCTCCAACCCTCAGGATCTCGAGCAAAGGGAAGGTCGCATCAACCGCTATAAATGCCTCGCGATACGGCGCAATCTGGCTCACTTGCAACCCGACCTCTACAAATGGGAATCAATCTTCAGCAATGCGCGCTCACGTGTAGAAACCGACTACGGCCGCAGATATTCCCACATGGTGCCCTACTGGTGCTTGCCGACTGAATGGATTGAAGAATCGGGCGACACATTGGAAAAAATCGAACGCATAGTGCCGCAATATCCGCTCAGCATCGACATCGGCCGTTACCAACGCCTGAAAAATGTATTGTCGCTCTATCGCCTCACAATGGGACAACCGCGCCAGGAGGAACTGCTCGACATACTCGGAGGTCTCAAACTCACTTCTGACCAAATCGACAACCTTCTTATCAATCTCTCCCCCATCGAACGAAAACAAAAAAACTAAAACAATATGTGGAAACAAATTGAATTCTGTCTTCGCGGCCGTCGCAACGGGTTTCATCTTGTCACGGATGAGATACTGGCATGTCTGCCGCAACTGCCGCAGACCGGACTGCTCAACCTTTTCATCAAGCACACTTCGGCGGCTCTCACCATCAATGAAAATGCCGACCCCGACGTGCGCATCGACATGAAAAGCATTTTCGACCGACTGGTGAAGGAGCGCGAGCCTTACTATCTGCACACGATAGAAGGCGACGACGACATGCCGGCCCACGCCAAGGCCTCCATCATCGGCCCATCGCTGACCATCCCCATTTCCAACCACCGTCTCAATCTCGGCACCTGGCAAGGCATCTACCTCTGCGAATTCCGCGACCACCCCACCCCCCGCAAAATCGTCGCCACCATCGCCGGCGAGTGACCGACTTCCGAACAATTCGGGTGACGGATACCGAAGTCTTAAAGGGCCGGTTTCCGAAGAATTCGGAGGGCGGATTGTGGGGGATGCAGGGGCGGGGTGCCTCGTTAAGTAATTTTAATATATATTAACACATAATTATTTGTCAGTGTGGATTATGTTGCATAAGTTTGCATCGTAAACATTTTTTAACCTTAAAATCAAACTAAATGCGACTATTGAATTCAGTTTTATTCGCGCTGACTATGTCTGTAGCCGCCACAGGCAGCCTGCAGGCGCACAATGCACGCGTCGGGGGAGACAGCTCTTCTTTCTCATTTCCGAAAGATGCCAAGTATGAAGAATTTGCTCCTGCCAAGGGGGTTGCATTCTACGTTCCGAAAAAGGCGGACACGGCAGCTGATACAGAGTATGTCAACATCACCATCAAGAGCAAATCGCAGAATGGCGTGAATCCTTCGCAGGTCTCGATCTTCAACAAAGACTACAAGGAGGTGGAGTACATGAACAGCAAGGGCGAAATGGACTTCAGCGTTCCGGCCGGCACTTACGACATGTTCGTGTCGTTCTACGGGGGCACGTCCTACTTTGTCTTCAAAGAAAACATCACGGTGGAAGATGGCGCTGTCTACGAGTTCGATCAGGAAGAGGCATGCAACGACGTCACTTTCATGTTCTTCGACGAGACGGGCAAGGAACTGTTCATGGATGTGTATGACGGCAGCAAGTTCCTGACAGCGGGAACTGCCGACAGCATGTCGAAGCTCACCGCGTTTGTGCACAAGGATTACGGCTCGAGCGCCCTCATCATAAGCATGGGATACATGCCCAAGAAGTATCCGATGGAGTTTTACATAAACGACGTAAGCGACAAGTATCTGGTGGCACATGGCGCCAACATCACGGCCAACGGCGTAACTTATTCCTACAAATGCGGCCTCACCTCGTTCGCTCCCTGCATGAAGAAGATTTTCGACGGAAGCAACCTCATGAAGTGCACCACCGAGTTTGATGCCAACCAACTGATGGACAGCGAGGATGCCGTGTTCACTCCCGGCTTCAATGTGGCGCTGCTGTGGGATGGCATGAGCCTTGTGGCTGAGACAAACTATGTCGCTTCCGCCGCCGGCGACAGCAAGACTGTGGTCAACTACATCGACTGCCCCGAATCTGACGGGGATTCGGCCGACAAGGTCAACCTCATATATGCTCCGATACTGGCAAACTACATGGAAGTGGAGGAAGACCAGTGGGGAAAGCAGGTGTACTACTATGGAATGACCGGTTGCGCCATGATGGGCGACAAGAATGGAGTGAAATATGTCAATGCGGGTGCCGACCCCGACTGGGGTGGCTTCAATGTGCCGGAGGGCCTGCTCGACGCCAAATACTATCCCGGACATCCCGAACTCTCGTTTGAGCGCCCCGACGGCGACATGACTTACCCCCAGACATGCCCCATCACATCTCTTCGCGCCATGCGCTATGAAAACGATGGCTGGATCGACGGCTGGGACAGGGCTTTCTTCGTAGGCCGTTACGGCGAGATGTATGAAGGGGAGTCTTATCTGCTTTATCCCTACGAGGATATGCTCGACGACGGCAGTTTCGTGACCTCGATCGACAACAGATTCGTGACTGTAGACGGTCTGCAGGGCCACAACACGATGGAGGCACATTATGACCACTCAAAGGCCGACTTCATAGCGCCCACCATCCAGATGCTTACCTTCAAGGATTCGAAAGGTGAGATAACCGACCGCCTGCAGTCGGCCGAGGGCTCGAAGATAATTGTGATGGGAGGCGACTTCTCCTACCACATGAACTGGGACGTCTATCTCGGATATTTCACCTGCGGAGAGGCGGAGCTCGAAGTGTCGTACTCACCTTTCGGCATGGATGAATGGCAGAATCTGCCCGTGTCGGAAGTGCCCGAGAAAAGATTCATGCCTTATTTCGGAAACTATTACGAGGGCATGCTTGATGATGTGGCGTGTGAAAGCAACGACCAATGGTTTGACGTAAAGCTTATGATCAAGGATGAGGCGGGCAACTACCAAAGCCAGGTTGTAAGCCCGGCGTTCAAGATTCTCTCCGGCTCAGGAGTGACCGAGATGTCGGCTTCTCCTCAACGGCTCATTACGCGCGATGGCGACACTTTCAGATACGACGGATATGCCGACTTCAAGATCGTGACCACCGCAGGGCAGACAGTCAGGACTTCCGCCGGCAACGAGATTTCGGTCAAGGATCTTTCCAAGGGAGTATACATCATTGTAGCAAACACCGCCGACAACGGAAGGATAGTGAAAAAGATTCAACTATAACTTATAATTACTTCTGAATCGCACGCTGACTGCTGCATGAAGCAGCTTCACTGAACATAAGCGGTTGCCGACTTTCGATGTCGACAACCGCTTTCACTTCATCATCATTCGTTAAATTCACAATGCTTTCTTTAACTTCACCAGCCTTCGTTTTGGGTGAGGGATGTGTTCCGGTCAAGTTCCACGAGGGGAATAGGCCAAAGCTCGTGGCGCTTCTGATAGGTGCGGGTATACATCAGGTCGCCGAAGATGTCGGTAGCGTCGCAGACTGATTCCTCCAGAAGTCCCCAGCGCCGCAGATCCCAGTAGCGCTGACCTTCGCCGGCAAGTTCAAAAGCACGTTCGCGGCGTATGCGCTCCGCCATGTCGTCCTTTCCGGCCACTGCAAGCCATGCGGCTCCGGAATTGAGCAACGGCATTCCTGCCCGCTCCCTCACCTTATTGACCTCCACTACGGCCTTTTCTGTCGCTTCCGACTCATTGTAGGCCTCGGCAAGCATCAGGAGCACGTCGCCAAGGCGAATGAGCGGGAACTCGTAGGGAGTTCGGTTGTATTCACCCCAGTATCCGTCGAGATTGCCCGTCGGAATCCACTTGCGCCAGAAATAGGAATTCCAGCCTTCCGAGTTGCGAATGAAGGCCATCGCTTCCATCGGCGCACCACCCTTCGAGGGGTCGGCAAGCACAAACTGCTTGTCGGCGGGATTGGACCCGGCATCCGTGCCGAGATAATGCGAATAAGGGGTGATCACGTTGAGGTTCAGCCGCGGGTCGCGCAGCCGGTAGGCATCCATCACCTTTGTGGTGTCGCATTCAAGAGTGCTTGTCACCCGTGTGCTTCCTTGATCGATTGCCACACACATAAATCGGCGGCGTGTCTGCGAATCGGCAGCGTTGAAGCCGGGGAAGACATCATCCCAGTCGAAGGGAGATCCGTCAAGATTCTCATACATGTCCACGAGCCGCGTGGAGGGCACTATGCTGTTGGCGGCGATGAGGCGCATCGTCGATTTGTTGCCGAAATAAGACACTATGTCGAGCGCATATCCCGGCACGTTGCCGTCGAGCGACTGGATTGAGAATATCATTTCCGGGCTGTGGGTACCATTGTAGAGGCGAAACAATCCGTCGTAGTCCGGATGAAGCGAATAACCATACCGGTTGTGGACATCATATACAATCTCCTCGAAATCCTCAGCAGCCTTCTCCCATTCGCGGTTGAAAAGATACACCTTTCCGCGAAGGGCGTAGGCGGCTCCTTTCGTGGCACGTCCCAGATTCTCGGGCTCCCAACTCACCGGCAGTTTACCGATGGCTTCCGTCAGGTCATCGAGGATATGCTGCCTGAGCTCCTCGGCCGAGATTCGCGGATTTTTCAGATTTGCGAATTCCTCGTTTATGTCGCAGGTCTCGTCGTAGTAGGGCACACCTCCCCAGCAGTTGAGCATACGGAAATAAGCCATTGCCCTCAGAAACTTTGCCTCGCCCGTGACGCGGCTGATTGTCTCCTCCCCTATCGGCATGTCTTTCACCTTGCGCACCACTGTGTTGCAGCGGTGCACGAGTTCGTAGAGATACTGCCAATGGTTCTGCACGCCACCGCTTCCGGAGGCGAAAGTGTTGCCGCGCGAGATATCTGACCAGGGTGAAGTGCCGTCGGCTATGTCGCTGCACATGTCGAAGGTGAATTCGAGTCCGAAACACCACGGTGCCTTCATGGCAGCATACATGCCCACGGCGGCCTGACGCGCATGCTCCTCGGTCTGCCAGAAAGTCTGACCCGACATCTGGTCGCCGGGCGTATAGTCAAGGCTCTCGCAACCGGAAGCGAGTATGGCTCCGGCCAAGATATATGCAAGTTTCTTCTTATGCTTCATAATCACAATTCAAAGTCCACAATCAGGAATAATCCCCGGACATCAATCCTGAATCCTCAATTATTCTCAATTTTCAATTAACATTAATTCGTAAGCAGTGGCAGCAGATAAGTGTCGTTTCAGGCAGGCTTTCAGAATGAAAGATTGAGTCCTACTGAATACTGGCGTATGGCCGGATAGCCAACAGTGGCGCCTATTTCCGGGTCAAGGCCAGGGAAGCGGGTGATGGTGAAGAGATTGTCGATGCTGGTATAGACATTCAGTTTCTCCACGAAGAATTTGCGCGTGATCTTGCGCGGCACCGTATAGCCCAACTGCACGTTTTTGCAACGCAGATAGGCGGCATTGTGCACGAACGCATCGCTGGCGATATTGTTCTTGCCGTTGGCGCTGTTGCGGAGCAACGGATATTTCGAATCGTAACGATTCTCGGGCGTCCAGGCATTGTCGGTGATATCCTTTATGAGCGACTGTCCCATGACGGTGACGAAGCGGAAGGCCTGGTTGTTGTAGTAGACCTGATAGTTGCCGACACCCTGGAAAAGCATGCTGAAATCAAAACCTTTCCAGTTCACCCCGAGGTTTAGGCCGAACGAGAGGCGGGGCATGTTGCCGTAGCCAATCTCCACGCGGTCGGAGGCATCAAGTTTGCCATCACCGTTGGCGTCCTTGTAAAGGAAGTCGCCGAGCTCCGGACGCTGATAGGTGGCGAAATAGTCGGGATTGCGGTCTACGAGCGACTGCACGTAGTCAAGGTCGGACTGGTCGCGCACGATGCGGTCGACCTGCACCACATACAGCTGATTGATTGGCTTGCCGACCTGGGTCTTGTACACGCCGTTGATCGAGGCTACATCGCCCTGAAACTTCGTGACCTTGTTGTTGACGAAACTCAGGTTGCCGCCGATGTGGTATTCCACGCTTCCGATGCGGTCGTGCCAATGCAGATCCACTTCAAAACCCTTGTTGTTCACCTCGCCGGCATTCTGGTTTGGCACGGCGCTCGTGCCGTGCTCGAGGGGGACCGGGAGCGAGATCAGGATTCCCTTCGTGTCTTTGCTGTAGATGTCGAGCGAGCCGCTGAGCCTGTTGCCGAGGAAAGCGAAGTCGATGCCGACGTTGGTCATGTAGGTCTTCTCCCAGGTGAGTTCCGGATTGGCCAGCACCGTCTGCGCGAGGCCTCCGGCGATATTGCCGTTGAGCACATAGTTGGCGGTAGCGAAGAGCGACTGATACATGTAGAGGCTGGAGGTGGCGTTGTTGCCCAGCGAGCCGTAAGAAGCCCTCAGTTTAAGCTGGCTGAGCCATGATGATGCCCGCTCCATGAATTTCTCCTGCGAGATGCGCCAGCCGAGCGAGACCGAGGGGAAATAACCCCAGCGGTGGCCGGGAGCGAATTTCGAGCTGCCGTCGGCCCTGAAGTTGGCTTCAAGCAGATAGCGGTCGTCCCAATTGAGATTGAGGCGTCCGAAATAGCTGCGCATGGCCCACTCGTTGAAGTTGCCGGTGATGCTGCCGTCGGTCATGCCGGCATCTATGGCGCCGAGCGATTCGTCGACCAGGTCGTAAGTGATATAATAGTCAGTGTCGTATTTGTTGTATTCCTGGCTCATGCCCGCCATTATTGAGGCGGAGAGTTTTCCGAGCCCCAGTTTGTAATCGGCCGTGAGGTCCGACGAGCGGAAGGTGTTGCGGTAGTCGTAGCGTCTGATATAGGTACGTACCACACCCTCGCGGATGAGCACCGGCCCGTCGGCGGTGAACCGGAACAGGTCGCGGTCGGTGAGATGATGCTCAATGTTGCGCTCCCAGAAGTTGTAGGAGAAAGAACCCTGCACGGTCAGCCCTTTCACCGGCATGATCCGCGCATAGAGTTTCGCCACCTCGCGCTTGGTCTTCACCGGATATTCATCCTTGTAGAACCACTGGCGGCGGTAAGGGTTGGCATTGCTCACATTATCGTCTTCCGGATTCTGTATGCCGCCGTAAAGTCCCGTTGCCGGATCATAGAGCGTCATGCCGGGCACAGTGTTGAAGGCACCGTATCCGAAAATCACGTCGCCACCCGCCGCGGCATTCTCCGCCGCGGGATTGTTGGTGTCGAGATAGCCGAAAAGGTTTGTGCCGAGGGTGAGCCAGGGCTTCACGTTTATGTCGAGGTTGGCACGCAACTGATAACGCTGATAATCGGTGTTGTAGACCATGCCGGGATTGTTGACGTAGCCTACCGACACGTTGTATTTGAAATGCTTCGACCCGCCGGTGACGGCAAGGTTATGGTTCTGCACCACGGAAGGATTGCGGTAGATATGGTCCTGCCAGTCGGTGTTGGGATAGATGGTAGGATTCCGTCCGGCATCGTTGCGCCACTCGTCGATCTTGCCCTGCGAGAAGCGAGCAGCCTGACCGTTGGCCACGAGGCCTGCATTCTGTATCTCCATGAAGTCGGCATAATCAGTGACGAGATTCAGCCGGCGCGCCACTGTCTCGAAAGAGACATTTCCGGAATAAGTCACCACCGGAGCCCGCTCCGAGCCCTGGCGGGTGGTGACGAGTATCACGCCGTTGGCGGCTCTCGAGCCATAGATGGCCGACGATGCGGCATCCTTTAGCACCGAGATGTTCTGTATGTCCTGCGGGTTGATATCGCTGAGGGAAATGCCCGTCATGCCATCTACCACCACCAGCGGGGCGGAGTCGTTGAGTGTGCCCTGACCTCTGACGCGGATGCTCTGCGACTCATAGCCGGGCGTGTTGCCTCCCGTGTTGGAGACGCTCAGGCCGGAGGCGAGGCCGGCGAGGGCCGACGTGACATTGGTGAGCGGACGGTTTTCGAGAGCGTCGACGTCTACCGACGACACCGCGCCCGTGAGATCCACTTTCTTCTGGGAGGCATAGCCCACCACCACCACTTCATCAAGAGCGGCACGGTTGACCGACATCACCACATGACACGTCGACACGTCAGGCTTGAGAGCCACCTGCTGAGGCAGGTAGCCAACGTAGGTCACTTCAAGTACACATGTATCCGGGGCCGCCTCGATCGTGAAATTGCCGTCAAGATCAGTGACAGTGCCGATCTTCGGGTTATCCTTCACCTTCACAGTGGCGCCTATCACGGGCTGACCCTTACGGTCGGCTACCGTTCCGGATACAGCCCGGTCGGCCAGACCATCGGCCACCACCATCGTCATTATCAAAGCTGCTATTGATACACGTTTGCCCATAATTGAAATTTTTCACAAAATTAGCCACTTGCGGGCAAGCATCAAAACGAGTGTAAACAAACGGCATGAATCCGATGATGAAAGGCATCCGTCAGTCGGATTGCACCACGAGGAAATTGCCGAGGCTCCAGAAAGCCGCCGGGTCAATGACCACGAGCTCCACGCTGTCGCCATCGCGGCGAATCTCGTACGACCGGTCGGGATGATTGGTGAGCACCTTCACCTTTGCCGAAGGCATGGGAAGCACCTTCATGCGGCGTTTATCGGCCACCACGAAAAAGTCTTTGTCGAAGTCCCCCTCCATCAGCCTCGACCTGCGCAGGAAGCCGGTCTCCAATATCCGGTGCCGCTTCAGCTCGCGCCGCGATGCCACTGCGTAGTAGCACGTGTTCAGTTCCTTTTCCAACTGCATGGCGGTGTCTTTCGAGGCATCGAGCCGCCTCTCGTTGTCGGCCACCGTGGCGTTGAGCGAATCCACCTCTCCCGTGAGCGACACTATCTTGCGTGCTGCGTCGTCGAGCTGCCGGCGCAAGCCGTCGATTTCCTTCGCCTGGTCGTCGATTTGCGAGCGCAGCAGGGCTATGCTGCCCTTCAGTTCATCGGTATATAAAGAAGATTTTTCAAGGCGTTGTTCGAGCTCGGCCAGACGTTCGCGCCGCTTCTGCACCGACTCCTTCAGGGCCGCCATGTCGGCAAGGATCTGCCTGCGGCGCGCCGGATTCTCGCTCGATTGCACTCCGCCTATCGTCATCAGATGCTCGATGCGCTTTATCTGCTCCATGCCGCGCGCTATCTCGGCCATGAGGGCGATAAGCTCGTCGCGCTCCTCCACTGCCGACGCGAGTTCCTTGCGCGATGCCTCAAACAAAGCATCGTGCGAAACCGACTGCTCCTTGCCACGGCAAGCCGTCAGCATCAGCACAATCGCCACAATCAAGAAACTTCTACGCAGCATATCTTCCCTACCTATGAAAATTGATACGCAAATTTAATCATCAATTCCCGAATTTGCAATAAGTGTAAATAAAAAACCAAAATTTGTAAACCAACAGCATCCCGTCCTCTTGCCTGAAAAGATTAACTTCACTAAATTTGCATCATGAAATCAATAGAAAACAAGACCGCTCTCCTGCCGGATATATTTTTCTGCCTGGTGTTGCTGCCGATCCTGGTGATACTGGGGCCGATGCACCACTGGCTCTCCCAATGGCCTCTCTTCTTCTCCATATCCTGCGCTTGCCTCTACGCCTATTATTTCACTCTGATGCGCGTCAACATCCCCCGCCTGGTGATAGGCCGGAAATATGCCCGCATCGCGGCCGTGATGGCGGCATTGGTGGCAGCCAACTATCTGCTGACGCTCTATCCGCTTCCCGACATGGAATTCGTCACCCCGGCCATGAGCGAATATCAGACGCAGGTGAGGAACTTCGGGGTGTCGATGACGCTATGGATGATGTTTTCGCTCGTGGCAGGCTATTCGCTCACCATCAGTTTCGTAAAGGAGCTCTACCGCCAGCTCCTTCTCACCCGCAAGATAGAAGCACAGCGCGACAAGGCCGAGCTCGCAATGTTCAAGGCCCAGATAAGCCCCCACTTCATGTTCAACACGCTCAACACGCTATATAGCCTCGTGATAGGAACTTCAGAAAAGGCGGAAAACGCTTTCATAAAGTTTACCGAACTACTGAAATACACCTATATCACCATCGAGAAGGAATACGTGACGCTGAGCGACGAGATATCATATATCGACAACTACATCGCGCTGCAGCAGATAAGGCTCAACGGGCACACGGCCGTGGAGTGGAGACATGAGGTGGACGACGACTCGATAAAGGTGCCTCCGATGCTGATGCTCACTTTTGTGGAGAACACTTTCAAATACGGGGCGTCGACAAGCAAAGACTGCCGCATCCTGATACACCTGAAAGAGGAAGACGGACAACTGCTTTTCACCACCCGCAACTCGATAATGAAGCATGCCGACCGGTTCCGCACCGACGTGCCGATAGGTATAGAAAACTGCCGGTCGAGGCTTGAAGGCCTTTTCCCGGGCAGATACTCCCTCTCCACCAAAGAGGAGAACGATGTCTTTGAACTGGAACTGCGGATCGACCTCCCTAAAAATTAATGACAAGTCAAAACAACTTCCATGGACGAAAACGGCAAAATAAGATGCGTGGCCATCGACGACGAACCTCTTGCGCTTGAAGTGATCGACAAGTTCTGCCAGCGAATGGGCGGGACTGAACTTCACACCTTCTCGGATCCCGCCCGCGCGATGCAGATGATAGCGGACGAAAGGCCCGACATCGTGTTTCTCGACATAGAGATGGAAAATGTGAGCGGACTCGACCTCGCGTCGCAGATGCCCGACAACACTTGCGTGATATTCACCACGGCGTTTCCCGACTACGCCCTGAAAGGGTTTGAGCTCGACGCCGTAGACTATCTGCACAAGCCTTTTGCCTACGACAGGTTCAAGACCGCCATAGCCAAGGCCATGCGCCGGATAGCCATCCACCGCCCCCCTGAGGATGCAGAACAGTACATTCAGGTGAAGAAGGAATACAACAACGTCAGCATTCCGCTCTCCAAGATACTATATGTGGAGGCGATGGAAGGATATGTGAAGATTTTTCTCGACTCGGGCGAGTGCATACTGTCGAGGATGATACTGAAAATCATCGGCAACCGCCTTCCAGCACGGAATTTCATCAGGATCCACAGGTCGTATATAGTGCAGAAATCTAAAATCGCAAGTTTCAGCCGCCGCGAGGTGAAACTTTCCAACGGCAAGACCATTCCCGTCGGCCGGCAGTATGCCGGAGTGCTTGATTCGCTGTAGAGGTCTGCAATAAAGGGGCCGACAGTAGCGTTATAGTTAATATCATTTAAATGCCCGATGCGCGGGCAGCCTCATAAAACATGACAACACCTATGAAATATGCAAGCATCATACTGGCAGCGCTGACACTCTTCATCTCTGCCTGCAGCAGTGATGAGCCTACGGGCAACGTCAATCTCCCCATCGCGGAGTCTTTCCTACCGGTCAACATCGTGGTTGACCGCCACGACACGGAACTGCTTGAGGAATGCCGCAAATGGCGCGACAAGACACTGACAGTCAACTCCACGAGCGAAATTCCCGACGACCCCTTCGGCTCAAAAGAGGCTTTCTCCAACATCAACCTCAACGAGCTGTCGCTGCTCATCACCTACAATGTGCATTCCTACAACGTGCTGTCGTATCAGAACATCTTTGTAAGGAACCGCACCGACAAGACCTACGACTGGACCATACGCGTGGGAATCAACGGAGAGGCCGTATCGCCCGACGAACAGCTCATCTACACCCGTTATGCCATACTTGTGAAAAGACTTCCGGCGGGAGCCACACTCCGCGCATGGTATTCCATCACCGACCACAATTGGGACTGGGTCAACTGACGCCGACGGGGCTGCCTGATGGATGGCACTACCCTCCCGGCTAATACATGACGACCGGGCCGGCTGATGGATGCCGGCCCGGTCGATTCTTTATGTTGACGGGGATACCGGATCAGCGGATGAATCCGACCTCCGTCACCTCCACGTCGTAGCCTTTGCTGCCGTAATTATTCCGTTTCTTGTCCGACCAGTTCGATTTCATATCCGCAACCTCGATTCGGACAAGATATTCCCCGCTTCCGAGCTCCGGAGAGATATACCTCAACCCCTCGGCGGGTGCCAGCGAATAGAAATCCACCGGAGTGTCGGCTATCACCTTTCCATTCTTATCCTCGATACGGATCATGGCGTAAGCGCTATGGTCGGAGGTGTTGCCTTTGATGTAGATCCTGCCCTCTTTCCCCATCCTGACGCGGCAGGTATATGCTTCGCCGGGACGCACTCCTTTCCATCTAAAATTGTCGGCAGGCGTGAGCGCGGGAGTTGCCTCGCGCATGGTCTGCGGGCTCCATGTTTCCCAATAGTCGGGAAGTGCCGGCTCGCCGTCTATCCACTGCAGTGGCTGCCAGACGTAGGTGGCGGCGCTTCTCTGTTTTGGAAACGACCATCGGTCGCCCATATACATATAAGTGGTGTCATTGACGTTTTCGATCGGCAGCACGAAAGTGGTCTGGCTGTTCCACGTGTTGCTTCCTTTCGGAGCGAACAGCTCATGCTGCTCCCACGGCCCCGACAAGGACGCAGACGAAGCGTACATATTGTCGTTGCGCTCCCACGATGTGGTATGGCTTGAAAACCAATAGTATTTTCCATCTTTATGAACCATGGCCGGCGATTCACCCACACCCTTCACCCCCTTGCACATGCAGGAGTCGAGCGACTGAAGATCGTCGGCAAAACGATATATCTCGCCATGATGCACAAGGAGATATGCCTTGCCGTCGTGGTCTACGAAAGAGCCTATATCCCATTTTCTTATCGGCTGCCCCTTATAGAGCAAAGAGCCTTGGAATTCATATTCGCCATCGACAGCCGACGACGTGGCGTATGCCACACAAGGATCCTTGTATCGGGAATTGTCGGAGTGCATGATCATCACATATTTGCCCGTAGCCGGCGATTTCAGCACTTTCGGACGTTCGCCGACCCGGCCCTGACCCATGATGCCATCTGCCTGCCGGCGCAACGCGATACGCTCGAATTTCCAGTTCACGAGGTCGGACGATGAATAGCAGCTGAAGCCGGTGAAGTTGTTGGTAGAGTCTGTCTTGAATTCGCCAAACATCCAGTATTTACCGTTGTCGCGCAGTATGTTGGCTCCATGGGCGGAGACTATGCTGTCGCGCTGGTCATACCATGGCACGCCGTTCACTATCACGGGTAAATCCGGTGTATCTCCGGATGCAACCATTTCCTGACAAAAACCGGGAAGCGCCAGACCCAACAATATATATTTCAATTTCATGATGATGTGGTTATGATGTGTTTAGTTGGATTTAGAATACAGTATGCTCCGCGAATGGGACCCGCGGTATTTTCAGCAAAGCGACAAAGACACCCCGCCAAACGAAAAAGCAGCGGGTACGCCCATAGCCTTGAATGCTCTTACTATAGTGCCGATTGTGAGGTTATGGCCGTTCTCAATCCTTGATACCTGCGCCCGCCTCACTCCCATGAGTTCGCCAAGTTGCTCCTGCGTCAGATTCTTTTCCTTTCTCGCTTGCTTGATGGCCTCCCCGATGAGATACGACTGCAACTCCGCTTCCATAGCGTCGCGGCGTTGCGTTCCTTTTTTGCCGACAACGCGGTCGAGCATTTCTTCGTGTGTAACCACGTCAAACTTCGCCTTTAGTTCCATTCTGCATCTTTTTTAGAATACAAAGATACAAAAAATGTTACATATATAGAAACACTGAGACGGTTTTTTTGTTTGTTTTTTGAAATTTGAAGAGAAACCGACACATTTCCGGCGGAAATATCGTTATATCTATGTGGGCTTTGGTTGGAGGCATTGCCGACACAGCACGCACTAAACAACTATACGACAACGCTATATGAACAGAGACAATTCAGAAGAGATGTTTCCGGTGGTAGATGAGACCGGAATGATAACGGGTTGCGCCACCCGCGGCGAATGCCACAACGGCTCGAAGCTGCTTCATCCGGTGGTGCACCTGCACGTTTTCGACCGTTCGGGCAACCTGTATCTTCAGAAACGCCCCGACTGGAAGGATATCCAACCTGGCAAATGGGACACTGCCGTAGGCGGACACATCGACTTAGGAGAAAACGTAGACATGGCTCTCCGCCGCGAGGCTAAGGAAGAGCTGGGAATCACCGACTTCAACTTCACTCACATCGAAAGCTACGTGTTTGAATCGGAAAGGGAAAAGGAACTTGTCAACGCGTTCAAGACAGTAATCGACTCCACCCCCGAGCCGAGCGATGAACTTGACGGAGGCCGGTTCTGGAGCATCGAAGAGATTGATGCCAACATCGGCAAGGGAGTCTTCACTCCCAATTTCGAACAGGAATACAAACGGCTCAATCTAAGCCGCAAAGCCAATTGAACCGCAATATCAAGACAAACATTCCTCAAACAAGCATAACCCCAAACCGCTTTCCCGCTATCTCAAGATAAGCGAAAAAAGGTCTGACCCGCAAGAGTCAGACCTTTTCTTTATCGAATCACTAAAAAATTACTTCTTTGCGATTTTCTTGTAGCCGTAAACAGCGCGGTCGCCGAGTTCCTCTTCGATGCGGAGGAGCTGGTTGTACTTAGCCATACGGTCAGAACGGCTTGCAGAACCGGTCTTGATCTGGCCGGCGTTGGTAGCGACTGCGATGTCAGCAATAGTGGCATCTTCAGTCTCACCCGAGCGGTGCGAGATAACTGCAGTGTAGCAGTTGCGCTGAGCCATCTCAACGGCGCGGAGAGTCTCAGTGAGCGAACCGATCTGGTTAACCTTAACGAGGATGGAGTTTGCGCAACCTTCCTCGATACCTTTTTCAAGATACTTCACGTTGGTCACAAAGAAGTCGTCGCCTACGAGCTGGCAGCGGTCGCCGATAAGGTCGGTAAGGATCTTCCAGCCCTTCCAGTCGTTTTCGTCCATACCGTCTTCGATAGAGTCGATAGGATATTTTGTGATGAGTTCTTCGAGATACTTGGCCTGCTCTTCGCTTGTGAGCTTCTTGCCGTTCACTTCCTTCTCAGCACCGTTCTTGAGGTGAGTGTAGTCGTAAACGCCATCCTGATAGAATTCGGAAGAAGCGCAGTCGAGACCGATAGTCACGTCCTTTCCGGGTTCGTAGCCGGCTTTCTTGATAGCTTCAACGATTACGTTGAGAGCGTCTTCAGTGCCTTCGAGCTTGGGAGCGAAACCGCCTTCGTCGCCTACTGCAGTGGAGAGGCCGCGGGCTTTGAGCACGCTCTTGAGGTTGTGGAACACCTCAGTGCCCATGCGGATACCTTCCTTGAAGGAGGGAGCGCCGATCGGACGGATCATGAATTCCTGGAAGCAGATGGGGGCGTCGGAGTGAGCGCCACCGTTGATGATGTTCATCATCGGGACGGGGAGAACGTATGTGTTGCATCCGCCGATGTACTTGTAAAGGGGAAGGTCGAGGTAGTTAGCGGCAGCCTTTGCAACGGCGAGCGATACGCCGAGGATGGCGTTGGCGCCGAGTTTGCTCTTGGTCTCAGTGCCGTCGAGCTTGATCATAGCTTCGTCTACACCGATCTGGTCGAGAGCTGAGTGGCCGATGAGGAGGTCGCGGATAGGACCGTTGACATTGGCAACTGCCTTCAGGACGCCCTTGCCCATGTAGCGGCTCTTGTCGCCGTCGCGGAGCTCGAGAGCTTCGTTTTCACCTGTCGACGCGCCGGAGGGCACTGCTGCGCGGCCCATAACGCCGGATTCGAGGATTACGTCAACTTCTACTGTAGGATTGCCACGTGAGTCAAGAATCTCACGACCGATAACGTTTGCAATTTTCATATCTTTATGAAAAATTTAATTATGTAAGGGTTATACTTAGTCTATGTTGAAATAGGCTTCGTTTTATGGCTGCAAAGGTAGCAATTTTTTTTGACATTATCAAGACTATTAGGTTAAAAAAGTCAATAATTTGTCAAAAAAAGAAGACACTCTCTTCCCTCCGCTCCCAAATGCTGCCGGGGCGTCGCCGTCAGGCTCACGCGAGCCTATGGCAGCGTGTAGCCGAACGCGATGTTCGGAATCACCATCACGCCGTCGAACGGCGAGCAACTGAGATCGCCCAGCATCAACGTCAGACCCACCCTCATGAAGAAACCGCTCTGCCGCTGATAGCGGTAGCCGATGTTCATCAGGCCCATGATGTTGACATGCGTCCCTTCCTTCTCAACGACCTTGTCGACAGGATGATACCCCTCTCCTCCCTCAACCGGCACCCACATATAGGAGGTGTTCCATTGATGCCGGTCGAGGATGGATGGTATCGCGCCGATGCCTATCTCAAACTTGCTCTTCCTTTTCCCCAGGATGGCATTAACCTCAAGAGGCACCGTCACCCCCTTGAAATCCAGCGATGTGTGGCTGTCGGTATACGTGCCGTTGAGAAACGAAAGGCCCACCCTGTATCCGAATACGGAGCCGGGCTTGAACCTGGAGTCAAATCCGAGACCGACGATAAACGACGGACCGCCGAACTCGACAAACAGGTTGCGGCAATAACCCTGCTCAGGGGCATGCTGACTGCAATAGTCGTTGCAACATTCCGGTGAGGCCTCCGCGGCTTCGGAAGCCGAGGCGGGAATGGCATTGAAGAAAATCAGCAGAAGTGATAAAGCAAAGCAAATTCGGTTCATTGTCTGTAAGGTTTATGGGGCAGGCTTTTTCTTCCGTCCCCGGTGGTTTTATTATTATAACGCGGGATTATCAGCAAAGTACCATTCCGACACAACAAAAAAGCACGTTTCGGATAAATTTACTGAATT
>JAUNFY010000016.1:35519-48559 GCA_030524805.1 Bacteroidales bacterium
AAAATTCCTGATAAAATGTATGGCCAGATACGTTTTATAGATGTATGGAAGGAAACGCGCCATTGCTCACGGGGGCCCAGTTGGGCCAGCTCGCCGTAGCCTCGCTGCCGTTCATGGCACTTGAAGACCAGGCGATAGCCATCTACAAGATGGCCGACTACGTCATATCCGGAATGTGGCGCGACGTGTTCGTGCTCAACGGCTATGCCGGCACGGGTAAGACAAGCGTGGTGGGCGCCCTCATAAAGGCCCTCACCCACTGCAAGATCAAGAGCGTGGTGCTCGCACCCACCGGACGCGCCGCAAAGATTTCGGGCCAGATGGCCGGTTGCCGCGCTTCCACCATCCACCGCCGCATCTACCACTGCGAGATGAACGGCACGGTCACCACAGTAAAGTTGAGCGCCAACCTCTCGCAGAATACGGTTTTCATCGTGGATGAGGCTTCCATGATCACCGACGGCAAACATGGATCGCTTCTCTGCGACCTCGTGAAATATGTCTATTCCGGTCAGGGATGCAAGATGATATTGGTGGGCGACAAGGCACAGCTGCCACCCGTGGGGCAGACCGACTCGCCGGCCATGAACCTCGACCGCCTCAGGCAGATCGGGCTTGCTCCCTTCACCCACACCCTCGACCAGCCGGTGCGTCAGGCGGCCGAAAGCGGCATTCTCTTCAACGCCACCATAGTGCGGCAGATTCTCACGAAGCAACTTGCCGGCGACCCGACAGGTCTGCTATCGGGCCAGCTGCCGCTCAAGCTGAAAGGGTTTCCCGACATAAAGGCCGTAAGCAGCCTCGACATCGCCGACGAATTGAGCTCTTCGTGGAGCACCGTGGGAGTGGAGGAAACGCTGATAGTGACACGCAGCAACGGACGCGCCAACCGGTTCAATCAGGAAATACGCAACATGGTGATGTATGCCGAATCCCCCCTTCAGCAGGGCGACCGGCTGATAATAGCCAAAAACGACTATTACTGGGGGCGCATCAACAAGATGAACACCTTCCTTGCCAATGGCGAGACTGTGACCGTGAGATGGGTAGGGAAACCGGAAAAAGCATTCGGCCGCTGGTTTGTCGACACCGAACTGACTCTCTCCGACGGCAGCCGCCTCTCGGCAAAGATAATGCTCAAATCGCTCATGGCCGAAGGGCCGGCCATCCCCCGCATGGAGATGCAGCATTTCTTCGAGATTGTGCTCAGCGAGGAAGAGGGTGCCGGCACCAACGAGAAAATAATGTCGGCAATGGAAAATCCCTACTACAACGCGCTTCAGGTGAAATATGCCTATTGCGTCACCTGCCACAAGGCTCAAGGCGGACAGTGGCGACACGTCTATATCGACATGGGCGGAATACCCGAGGAAGCGATGGGCACCGACTTCATGCGCTGGCTCTACACCGCAATCACCCGCGCCACGGAAAAGGTGTTTATCCTCGGTGTGAGAAGTCAGGATTGATCGCCGTCAGGTTTATAAGCGTCAGAATTCATCAGCGTCAGAATTGTCAACGCCGGGCTTAATCAGAATCTCACGGTCTTCTTCTTTCCTTTGTAATTCACGGTCTTGCTTCTGTCCCCTTTCACCACTGTAAGCCGCTTCGCCACCGGCTTGCCGAAACCGCTTCCCTGCGCGTCGCCGATGGTGAGGGTGCCGGCTTCATCATCCCATGTCATAGGTATTCTCAACAATTTGCCCTTCTCATAGTCGTAAGTGATGCCATCATCTTCATAGAGTTCGAATGCCGCGTCCTTTCCGGCGTAAACCCTCACTTCCATCCGGTCGCTGTCGATGGCTCCGGTGTGTTCAGCGGGTGCCACAAACGGAATTATCGATCCCTCCTTCACGAAAACAGGAATCGTGGAGAGCGGGGCGTCGCACTCTATGTGGCAGCCTCCGCCGTATCGCTTTCCGGTGTGGAAATCTATCCATCCTGCGCCGGAATCATCGGCCGGCAGATAGACACTCCGCTCCGTCGCTCCGGGCGAAGTGACCGGACACACCATGAAGTTGCCGAACATATACTGATCCTTTATGTCAAACACGTTCCTGTCGTCGGGGAAATCGAACGCGAGCGGACGCGCCATCGAATATCCACCGCTGCTCTGGGCGGCCGCCATGCTGTAGATATACGGCACGAGCGAATATCTGAGTCGGATCATGCCGAGGATAGCGTCGTAACAGGTAGTGCCCGGCTCGCCAAACCGCCATATCTCGCGCGGTGTGTCGCTGCCATGGCTCCGGAGCACCGGAAGGAACGTGGCCCACTGAAACATCCGGGTGTAGTATTCCCTGTATTCCGGATCTGCGACACCCTCCGGGAAATCACCTTTGTAAAACCATCGGCCGTCGGTCTTGGTGAAGAAAGAGCCCACGTCTACCGTCCAGTAGGGATTGCCCGTGGCGAAATAATTCAGGCCGGAGGGAATCTGCTGCCTGAAGGAGTCCCACGAAGCATGCGTGTCGCCGTTCCATACCACCGTGCCGAAACGCTGCTGCCCGGCATAGCCGGAACGCGTGAGGTTCACCACGCGCTTCCTGTCGGTAGCGGCACGCTGGTTGTCGTATATTCCCTTTGCGTGATAGAACGAATAGAGATTGGCGCGTTCCGCACCGAGGCCATCGGAAAGCAGCTCGGTGTTGAGCCGCCACCTCCGCTCATGATCATCAGCGGAATATTCCTTGCCGTTTTCAGGAGCCGGCATACGGTTCCAGTCGCCGTCGAGCGGTTCGCTGCTGTCACACCACCACGCGTCGAAACCTTTCGAGAAAAACTCCCGGTCGGCATATTGCCAGTAGTAGTCGCGGGCTTCTTTGTCGAAGGCGTCATATACCGAATGCTTGAGCATATAGCCGCGCGATGCGAAATCTTTCTCCTGCGGGCAGTATTGCGGATTGGGCCAGATGCTCACCATCAGCCTTGCATCCATGCCATGTATTGAATCGGCCAGCGCCTTCGGGTCGGGATAGTATTCCGGATTCATCTTCATGTATCCCCACCCTTCGGGCCAGTAGTTCCAGTCTTGCACTATCATGTCGATGGGCACATGGCTTTCGCGGTATTTCCTTAACGTGGAGATAAGGTCGGCCGACGACACATATCTTTCTTTCGACTGTATGTATCCGAACATGTAGCGCGGCATCATCGACACCGGCCCGGTGAGATGACGGTAGGCCGCCACCACATCCTCCATCCGGTCGCCCTTCATGAAGTAATAGTCGAGCTCGCCGGCTGCTTCGAGAATCATGCTGCCGTCGTAGTCGCCGTCGGCCCTGCGCGACTCGCAGTCGAACCGCATGCTGCAGCCGGCATCGAAGAGCATGCCCCAGCCTGCAGTGGATACAAGCACCGGGACGGCTATCTTCAGATTATGCTGCACCATATACACCTTCTTGCCGAGAAGGTTCATGTAGTCTTCCATGTGCGAGCCCAGGCCATAGAGCGCCTCGTCGGCCGGAAAGATGAAATTGGCCGTGAATCTGTCTTGAACGCCTACAGTGTCTTTCCTCAATATATCCTTCACCGTCACCTTTCCGTTGGCGGTGTCTTCAATCCTTGCCGAGCGGTCGTCGTATACCACGTTTTCCTTCACCAGCCTCTCCCTCTCATGCGGGTTGGCATTGTTTTCGGCAAGAAGCAGGTTTCCCGTAGCCGGATCGATAAATGAGACAGCACCCGTAAGGCGGTCGACCCTGACAGTCAGTTCGGAAGATGTGTATGACACATAGTCGGCGGTCGCCACGGAGTCGCAAGCCACTTCGGCAGGCGTGTAGACACAAATCCCGGTGTTGTTGCCGTGATAAATGCCATCGGGGTTCCATCTCACCCTAACTATCGAGGGGGTGACAAAACTGACTGTGGTGGAAGAGCAGCATACCCACACCGACAGGATGGAAAGCAGTGCTATGAAGATTTTTTTCATGACAGAAGGTTTGACTGAACGAGTTTGGAAAATATACTTATATAACATTATAACATCGTCTGCAATAAATCTATCATCGCCATCCCGCCCCCGGCAAACAGCCTGCAAGGATTCTTTCCGAAAAAAGAGGGTAAAAATTTGCATAATTCAAAATAAAGCAGTAACTTTAGCCACGTCAATCTCTCACGCGTCGCCACGGGTCGGCCGGCCTTCCGCACCACGACCGCACATCGCAAATACGCTCCGCCCCATGATGACGCACTGCAGGATGCCGCAATCTAAATTTCAAACACCATAAACACCGGGGAAAGCTTATGGAAAAAGACATCCGAAACATAGCGCCGACCAACGAATCCGACGGCATGGAGCTGATCAGTGCCAACGGCCTGAACATGTACGACTTCGGCGCAAATCCATCTGATACCACAACTACGAAAGCCAAAGGTATAAATATACATAAGCCTGGTTCTGATAACCTGACAAAATTCACCAGAACTAAATTGCCCATATCTATGGGGTGCTTGCTAATTGACATTGAACGATGGGATTCCTTTATTGGCATTTTCAACAATCCTGATCAAAGAAAGAATACTGTCGGAATATTAATTCAAAGATAAAGATAACTAAAAAACTATGACAATGAGAGAAATAGGTAATTTAAATATGAAATCTGCCTTAGCGGTATGTCTTCTTACTTTACTAAACACTTTGTTTATCGCATGCGGCAATGTGAAAGAAAGACAAAATGAGACAGTGGAGAACCCTCTTTCAACAGCCCAAAAACTTAATAGAATTGGGATAACTATCCCTGACCAAATCAACAGGTATGACTTACATGGTCGAAAACAAGGATTATGGATCGACGATGACGCTCCATTTATAATAATGACGCCTTATGTCAATGGGGCAGTGGATGGGTGCGAGATGGTATTCAATAGCAAACCGGAACCAATCCGTTTACGTTTGATGATAACGTATGAGAAAGATGAGTTGAAAAGTGTAATATTTTTCGATCATGGAATGATATCATGCATTATCGACAGCATAAGGCCCAATCATGAGTATCCAGAACACTACAATGATTTTAAATATTCAGGAAACCACAAAAGTTATAAGGACGGCAGACTCGAAATGAGCGGTTTAATCTTGCTTGGCGAGGAATGGGAAAGAGATTGTGCATACATCGGGCAATGGAAAATATACAATGACGATGGTTCGATAACAGAGAAACACTTTGACCCATTCAAATGAAATATGTCGAGTAACGCAATGATGTTTAATTACTACACGCAGGACTATCTGGGCAACAACCGCGCCGTAGTGAACGGCACGACCGGATTGATAGAACAGACCACGGCCTACTATCCTTACGGCGCCGTAATCCCCGATCTCGGTACCGGCAACACCGGCCAGCCCTTCAAGTTCGGCGGCAAGGAGCTCATATCGGCCAACGGCCTCAATGAGTACGACTTCGGCGCACGCCGCCACTACCCGGCCATCCCCCAATTCACCTCCATTGACCGTTTTTGTGAGAAATATTATCATCTTTCTCCATATGTTTACTGTGGCGGAAATCCGATAGACCGCGTAGATATCAATGGGGACAGTATAGCAGTGTTGAATGCAGGTGGAAAAATAGGCCACTCTGCGATGCTGATACAAAATGCAGATAATAAATGGAGCTATTATTCAAAAAATGGTGATAAATACTTCAATAATTCAAAAGGTGTATCAGGGGGTAAGGGATATCATGATAAGGGGGAAAAGTCATTTGATAGCCCGGAACAATTTCTGCGCAGTGATTACAACCGAACCTCCGAAAATAAGGATGAAATAGAGAGTGACGCCGTGAACAATTATGATTTTAAAGAAGCAATTGTTTTACCTACATCTAAGGAACAAGACAATATTGCAAAAGATGCATTCATAGACAAAACAAAAGAAAATTATAATGTCTTATCAAATAAATGTGCTCAAGCCGTATATTCCGCACTTAAAGCAATCGGCATTAATCCCGCAGTAAAACGCAGTATATCGGATAGCCAAGGAATGTCTGTCAATATGTATACCGCACCTGTTTTGCCACAAACATTGTTTGATAACCTTATCAAAACATTCCCGATGCAAAGATTATCCAAAAATGAACAAATAGAAAACACAAAGTCTTACAGCCGTCATAAAAGCATTGGTTGGGGATTTTGGTTTCTTTTAGAAGCCATAGAATTAATTTGGTTTTTCAATGATTTTTGTAATCATTACTTTATAAAGGACGAAAGTTCTAAACAAAATCTATATGTCTTTATCTGTATTGCAATAATTGTTGTGTTGGCGTGCACGGCCATCGGCGTTTCGCTGTGCGTATATTCTTTATGTAATAAAAATTTGAGACGTATAATTTGCGATTCCATATACATTTTCTGTTCCATCACTTATCTGCCGTTATCGCTCTGTCATATTTCTCTAATTTTATACAGAGACGAAATGGGTGCTTTTCTACTCTCGTCATTTTTTCTTATCTTCAATATTCCGATTGCTGTTAAAATCAACAAGCACTTGGATTCACACAATAATACGAGCAAGAGACTCTTACCTATTTGGTTTTCAACAACCAATCTAATATTATTTTGTGTTATAATGTATGCGGAGTATAATTTCTTTAATGCAGAAGGATTTTCTTATATTCATTGTATCGACGCCATTATTGTAGCGGTCCCAACATTTCTTATGTCAGTATATGGATTTCTTATTTCTTTTGATTCGAACCGTTATGCTATAATTTCCAAGTATATACTAACAGTCTCTTCTTTTATACAGTCTGTCTGTTTTTTGTATTATGGATATGTTATATTTCCAACGTTGTTATTCTACAATGCATTCAATCTCTATGCAGCATTCAATCTTGACACAAACAGAAGTACAGACCTAAAAGTCAACAATAAAGTAGAATGAATAATTAAATTGATATTCAGCAGTTCAAAAAAGTTAAAAAATGGTAAACACGGATATTAATAATAACCATATTTCGATGAAAGGTCCAGGATGTAGATGTTCATTGTCGCAGGCTGTGATTTTGACCATGCTTACGACAAGTTCGTTGCGAGCAAAGTCTTCAGTCGAAACATCATCGCCGACCAACAAGTCCAGCAGCATGGAGCTGATCAGCGCCAACGGCCACAACTCGCGATCTACTGAATATGATTTTGAACAGTTACGAACGACATTGGAAGAAGTTGTAGTACGGGCAAAACGTCTCAGAAAATAATCATATCTCAAATCTATTTTTATGGCAAAATCTATTATAATTCTGGTTACGATACTTTCATTCGGTATCTTTACTAACGAATCGTACGGTTTTAATGATGTTGGCAAAGAGGGAGAAATAATACTTGACAAAATAGACTTTTCAAAAGACGTCACATTGTATGGCATCGCCAAGAGTGTTATTGAGAATGATAACAATATCGGTTACGATGTCCACTTCTACAGTGTATATCTGTCAGACTTGGAAGGAGGAACCTTAGTTACTGTTGTTGCTGAAACATACGACAATATATATGGAGACGTAAAATATGATGGATATTATATGTTGGATAATCACCTTTTTGTCGTAGTAAATAAAGGAAGCTATAACCTTCCGCCTATTGCCCCGTCGAAGTCGTCAATGTTCAAAACTTATATTCCTGATCCAATACACTATGATCCCTTGGAATTGAGATTTTATGCAATAGATGGTGCATTTGCATGGTATGTGAGAGATATCGGGTGGGTTTGGGAGATTACCGATATCACAAAATTGAATACAGAAAACGCCGGACATATCTTGACAATGCCAAAAAGAAAAACTAAGTAATGATTATGATCACGTTAATTATAAATTTAATAATACATAAGTCTGGTTCTGATAATCTGACAAAATTCACCAGCACTAAATTGCCTATATCTATGGGATGCCTGTTGATTGACAGGAAGCGATGGAATTCCTTTATTGGCATTTTCAATAATCCTAATCAAAAGAATAAAACTGTCGGAATATTAATTCAAATATAAAGACAACATGAGAACTAAAACGACATGGCATAGTATAAGTATGCATGCAAAGGCTAATTTATATATTTTTCTATTCATATTATTCTCAATAATGCTTGTGGCATGCTGCAGACCCCAGCCAAAGCAAAACGCCTTGCCTGCAATCCCGGTCTTTTCAGCAACTCAAAGACTCAAGAATGTTGGCGTGCATGTTCCTGTCTCACATATCAATAAATACGACTCGCAGGGTTTGAAACATGGTTTATGGATAACAGATAACGAAGCATTCATAATAATGACGCCTTATGTCAATGGGGCAGTGGATGGGTGCGAGATGGTATTCAATAGCAAACCGGAACCAATCCGTTTACGTTTGATGATAACGTATGAGAAAGATGAGTTGAAAAGTGTAATATTTTTCGATCATGGAATGATATCATGCATTATCGACAGCATAAGGCCCAATCATGAGTATCCAGAACACTACAATGATTTTAAATATTCAGGAAACCACAAAAGTTATAAGGACGGCAGACTCGAAATGAGCGGTTTAATCTTGCTTGGCGAGGAATGGGAAAGAGATTGTGAATACATCGGGCAATGGAAAATATACAATGACGATGGTTCGATAACATTAAAACACTTTGACCCTTTCAAATGAAATATGTCGAGTAACGCAAAGAAACTTGGATATAATGCTTGAATTGATAAATAAACAGCAATGACAAGATATAGAAAAGTTAAAAATATAATTTTAAGACCTGTATTGCTACAATATTTGAATTCACTCAAAAATTGTTGCTATTCATCAGGCGTCATATCTCTGGTATTTCTGTTTTCAGGAATAATCGCCACTGTTGTAAATGGATCGCAGATTGATTCCATGTCTATATTCTATCTTATGATGGTTTGCTTATTTATATGCTTTTCCGTCGTTCCGATTACTTTTTTATCTATCTTGTTGTTGCATATAACCGGGGCCTATCGTTATGGGTTATACTCAGATAAATTAGCCTGCTATATCCCGATCATCTATTCTTTTTCATTTCTATTAACAATAATTCTCGATATTCCGCACATAAACCCACCCTTGAACATTGTCTGCTATTATTGCGGAACATTATCGATCATATTCATCGCAATGGTTGTGTATAGGATAACGCATCTGAATAAATACAATAAGAGAATTAAAATAATCAGCAGAATAAGAAAAGGGAATATAGGAAAAGGTCGAATTTACGTTATGAACAAAGTTAACGACAATGTGGCAATGACTTGTATAATCATAATTATGTTGTGGTTTATATTATCTTGTATAAATGTAATATTATCTCAATAAGCGAATCAAAAAAAATGACGACTCACTTGCATTATACCATAATGTCACAAATACCGGTGCTTCCCGGCATTCAGGTGGCGGCCGATAAACCGCTGCCGACAGTCATCGACCCTATGGCTGAGAAGATCGCATGGCTGTCGTCCTATCTCTACGCGCCAACAATCCGATGAATTTGAATGCTATCGATAAGTTTAAACGTTCTTATGAAACACTCCAGCAATCACAGCCGTAAATTCGCAAGACCAGTCGTGATACAGACTGTTTTCGGATATGTATACTCTTTTGCTACAATATGCATAATGTATTGTATCAGCCGTATCTGTATGGTTTGTCTTTATTTCTTCCAAGCTGATTGCAAAGCTGATGAATTTGATTCTGAGAGCATATTATTATATGGACTTATATCATCCATCATCTTTTTCCATTATTTTTTCTATACGCTTTCAATAGTGATTTCGTATATCGTTGCAGTTCATTTCATCGGACTCTTTAAATTCGGAATGTATTCCAAATATTACGTCGCAATCTCTACGGCAGTCGTCTTTGCACTGCAATTAAAGCTTCTGCCGACCGACGAGCTAACACATTATGATAATAAGATGATATCGATGTTCTATATCGCATCAATAGCATTACTGTTTTTATTGACCATAATCTATAGATTACTGTTCAAGCGACAATACAGGATATGGTTAATTAAAAATTACAGGAATCAATCGGGCACCTGCAATCGGCTTTATAATTCCAATCCTTCATTGACCGAACGCATAATGACCTTTTCAATACCCGGTTCCGTTCTCCTCTTAACCTATTTTATTTAATCAGGATGAAGCTGATATGGAATTGCCCGGTCGGCTTATACATATAAACATGACAATATAAAATGAAAAAGATTATCCTTATATTTACGTTTTTATTTTCTTATTTGACTGTCGTTGCAAATAAGCCTGCAATCAATTGGGTAACGGACACTATAGATTACAGTGGCTATCGCATTGTTTTCAATGCGCCCGACTACTCAGCAGATAATTCTTTGGAGCAGTGTGAATATCACGGCTGTTCACACTTTTTCCCTTTGCGTGGAAATACATATACTTATTTATTGGTGATATCTTTTCTTAGGATGACCGAGTGGACTATAGCAAGCACCATGGACTTTGACAGTGAGTTATGGAATACTTTTGGTGATGGATATGAAGGGTCCCGATGCTTTATCAAGGATAATATGTATTCGAGAATTGACAGATATGAAAACGGTATGGTCATGATTTATTCCGACATTCCATACGACGTCGCAGAAATAGCCAATAAAATCTTTGATTCTGTAGTAATCAGAAGAAAGACTGAAAGCGATGGAGCAATTAAACGTACAAGAAAAGTATTAAAATCGCCTGGCTACACTTATAATGGAGCCAACCCAGCCGGGTTTTATTATTATCCAATGGAAATCGACTTTTTAGCAATCAATGATAGATTGAATTATGGAAATATTCAGGACTGATATGCAAAGTCGTTGTAAAAGACCCGTTTGCTTGCAAATGTTAGTTGCCGGCATGTTAAGTTTATTGATAATGTCAATAATCTCGTGTCTGATTTACATTTTAACGTTTGACAACAACGGCAATCAAATGAACATAATAAACCAATTAAACAGATGGCTGTCTTATTGGGAGTGTGATCTGATAATCTATTTTCCTGTTTGTTTGTCATCAGTGCTATTGATACATTATATGGGCATATTTAAGAATATAATGTATTCCGCAAAAATGGTTGTATTTGAAAGTGCACTTTTTGTGGTGTCAGAGAATCTGCTTTATTATAAGTTACTGATAGATGGCCATTATCTACTATCCGCCGTCCTGTTTTCAGCCATGATAGTAATGTATATGGCCTATATGATAAAAAAGATCTTTATCCGGCGTTATGACTCTTTTCAGAATGGACTGAAGGTTTTAGACATGAAGCCAAGAATGGATGAAAGAGTTGACAACGCGATAGCAATCATTACAAATCTTATTTTGCTTATTCCCGGTCTTGCAATCACGTTTTTTGTCAGTCTTTTATTGGGATGATGCCGTTATCATTGTCGCAAATGCAAATCTTTGGGCTTTAGGAGCGCGGTTGTTTGGGTATGTCGTAATTTTTTTGTAATTTTGTGGACGAAAAAGAAATAACTGCTTAATACAGGTAAACAAAAGGTTATTAACACGACAAAACCAACAGACAATGAAAGCATACGTATTTCCCGGCCAGGGTGCCCAGTTTGTGGGCATGGGCAAAGACCTTTACGACAACAATGCCGAAGTGCGCGAGATGTTTGAGAAAGCCAACGAGATCCTCGGCTTCCGCATCACCGACCTCATGTTTGAAGGCACAGAAGAAGACCTTCGCCAGACCAAGGTGACCCAGCCGGCCATCTTCCTCCACAGCGTAGCGCTCGCCAAGAGCCTCGGCGACGAATTCCAGCCCGACATGGTGGCAGGCCACAGCCTCGGCGAATTCTCCGCTCTCGTGGCATCGGGCGCACTGAGCTTTGAGGAAGGCCTCAAGCTCGTGAGCAAACGTGCGCACGCCATGCAGAAGGCTTGCGAGAAGCAGCCCTCCACAATGGCCGCCGTGCTCGCACTCCCCGACGAAAAGGTAGAGGAAATCTGCGCAGGCATCGACGAGATAGTGGCTCCCGCCAACTACAACTGCCCGGGCCAGGTGGTGATCTCCGGCTCGATGGAAGGCATCGAGAAGGCTTGCGAGGCAATGCTCGCCAACGGCGCGAAACGTGCCCTCAAGCTCAAGGTGGGCGGCGCTTTCCACTCCCCCCTCATGCAGCCCGCACAGGAAGAACTCACCGAGGCTATCGAGGCCGCTAAATTCGAGACTCCCCGCTGCCCCGTATATCAGAATGTAGACGGCAAGCCCCACACCGATCCCGAAGAAATCAAGGCCAACCTCATCAAGCAGCTCACAGGCGCTGTGCGCTGGACTCAGGACGTGGAGGCCATGATCGCCGACGGCGCCGATGAATTCATCGAGCTCGGTCCGGGCAACGTGCTCCAGGGCCTCGTGAAGAAAATCAACAAGACAGTAGCCACCAGCGGTCGTCAGTGATATGAATGTAGCGATTGTAGGAGCAAGCGGAGCCGTAGGCCATGAGTTTCTCCGCGTGCTCGATGAGCAGAACTTTCCCATCGACAACCTCCGCCTTTTCGGATCAAGCCGCAGCGCCGGAAGCTCGATGGAGTTCAGAGGCAAATCTTACGTGATTGAGGAGCTGACGCCGCAAAGCGACTTCAGCGGAGTCGACATCGCGTTCACCTCTGCCGGCGCCGGCACTTCGAAGCAGTATGCCGAGCTCATCACGCGCCACGGCACCGTGATGATCGACAACTCCTCTGCCTTCCGCATGGACAGCGATGTGCCTCTGGTGGTGCCTGAAGTGAACGGAGCCGACGCTCTCGACCGCCCGCGCAACATCATCGGCAATCCCAACTGTACCACGATTCAGATGGTGGTGGCCCTGAAACCGATCCACGACCTCTCCCCCATCCGCAGAGTGCACGTGGCCACTTATCAGGCTGCCAGCGGCGCAGGCGCCACTGCCATGGCCGAGCTCGAAAACCAGTACAGGGAGATTGCTGAAGGCAAGCAGCCGACTGTGGAGAAATTCGCATATCAGCTTGCCAACAACGTTATTCCCCACATCGACGTCTTCACCGACAACGACTACACCAAGGAGGAGATGAAGATGTA
>JAUNFY010000088.1 GCA_030524805.1 Bacteroidales bacterium
CTCGGAAACAAAACCAAGAATCATCCCACAGATTCATCCGCATCAAGGGTCCAAGTTTGCCGCAGGCAATCCTAATTGTGCATTGTGAACTGTGCTTTGTGCATTGGAAATCACGCATCGCGCATCAAAAATCGCATTATGCATCGAAAATTGTACATCGCGCATCGAAAATTGTGCATTGTGCATTGAGAATTGTGCATTGACCAGAGTTTCCTCATGCAGGACTGAGGCCCACACGCGCCCGCTGCATGTCGACGGCCCGACCGCCGAAAACGAGTTCAATGACATTCTGCCACAACCTGTAGCCTTACCACGCCCTCGATGGCGTTTTCGTAATGTCCCCGAATGCACGGCCACGCCGTGTCGCGTTCCCTCTCATTGAGGAGGTGAGCAATGGATGGCTATCAGTCCCCGGGTATCGACCTTTGCATACGGCATGAACAACATGATCTCCGTACATAGTATCCGTATGCCTATACCCGCCCCCAGGAAAGGTCTTGGGTTTCAAATCATTGATTAACAACAACGTAATCAAATATTCCAAAGCACGCAGCATAGAGACACTTCTCTTGCTGCGTGCTTTTTTTTTGTTCGCCCGACAACTTCTTTTAATGAACCATCAAAATAATTGGTTTACTCAAGATTCGTATCTTGGATTTAGGGTAGATAATCCGGCTGGTAAGTTATATTTGTTTGCAAAACTTAATTCAGATAGGTGTAGCAGATAGTTTAACCTTATAACCTTTAAGTTGAGCTTGCGAAACTTAAATTATTGATAAATGTGTTTAAACCGCAACCAAGTAAAAAAACTTCAACAATAAGTGAGAAAGAATTTGTCGGGTCGGATTTTTTTATTAACTTTGCGTCGGTTTTGGGGAATCAATTCAATAAATGCGGAAATAAGCCAAACTAAACGGCTTTTCCAATTGTTTATAATTAGAAGCATCACGCAAACTTAACCCCGGAAGTCGCATCGGCTTTTTTACACTTTAAATATAAATCCTCACACTTTATATTGATATAAAAGGGTCGGACAACTTCACAAAATTCGCCGCAGATCATCATGCAAGCCAAATTTCCGGCGATAAGCATCTGAAAAGAAGATGCGGTGGAAATTTGATTCCTTGAAAAATATAACTAAACCGGGAATTCTCCCAATATACAATCTATGTTCAAATTAGACGAAATGGAGTCGTGGGACGACGCCCGCCTGCAGCAGGTAGCTCAGGAATACGGAATGAAAGATCCCGCCGCCTCCGACCGACAGACACTTTATTACCATATATTAGACAATCAGGCCATTTCGGAAGCCAAAGTGGCTGCCAAGCCTGGTCGCAAGCGCAAGCAGGCAGCATCCGACGCGGAAGCCGACGAGGCGCCGAAGAAGAGAGGTCGAAAGCCGAAGGCTAAGTCGGCCGAGGAAAATGCTCCCGAAGTCAACGCCGACGCTGCGCAGCCGCAGGAGCAGTCCGCTGCTCAGGACGCACCAGCCGCTGCCGCTCCCAAGAAAAGGGGACGGAAATCGAAAGCGGAGCTCGCTGCGATAGCGGCTCAGAAAGATGCCGATGGCCAGAAAGCGCCGGAAAGTGACGCGAAGCAGGAAGCTGCTGCTGAAGGCAACGCCGAAGTGGCTCAGCCAAAGAAACGTGGCAGAAAGGCAGCCGACAAAAAGCAGGCTCCAAGTCTGTTCCAATCCGAAGAAGGTGCGGAACCGCAGGCTGATGGTAATCCCGAGGCTGAGGGCAACGCGGCGGGAGAGGAACAGAATGCAGCCGCAGCCCCTGCAGAGGCCGAAGGACAGCAGGAGCGCCCCAACCGTTTCGTGCGTAAGCAACGCGATTTCAGCAATCAGAAACACGATGGCTTCGACAGTTTCTTCGGCGGAAGCAAAGGTCGCACGTTCAAGCCGAGAAACGCGCAGAATCAGGAGCAGTCCGCTCAGCAACCTGCTGCCGATCAGAAACCGGAAGAAGAAACTCAGCAGCACGAACCGCAGCAGCCGCAGCAACAACAGCCGCAGCAGCATGCGGCGGTGCCGGCTCCCATCATAATTGCGGAACCCGGCGCAAACTCGCAGTTCACCAAAGCAAATCTCCTCCCCGCAGGCGGTCAGAACCAGAAATACATGAGCAAGCGTCAGCGTGCCATGGAGCGCCGACAGATGCAGATGCAGCGCCGACAGATGATGCAGACCGAGACCATTTTCGACCTCGACGGAATACTCAACACCTACGGTGTGCTTGAGATAATGCCCGAGGGTTTCGGATTCCTGCGTTCGAGCGACTACAATTATCTTGCCTCCCCCGACGACGTTTACGTATCGCAGATCCAGATCAAGGAATACGGTTTGAAATCGGGCGACGTGGTGGAATGCGCCATCCGTCCGCCTCATGAAGGCGAGAAATACTATCCTCTCTGCAAAGTGATAAGCATCAACGGCCTTTCGCCGGAGGCTGTCCGCGACAGAATTCCCTTCGAGCACCTTGTGCCGCTTTTCCCCGACGAAAAATTCAATCTCACAAAAGGCCGCTCATGCAATATCTCGACTCGCGTTGTAGATATGTTCGCACCTATAGGCAAGGGACAGAGGGCGCTGATCGTAGCTCCCCCGAAGACCGGTAAGACAATTCTGCTCAAAGACATTGCCAACGCCATTGCCGAGAATCATCCCGAGACTTATATCATCATGCTGCTCATCGACGAGCGCCCCGAGGAGGTGACCGACATGGCCAGAAGCGTAAACGCTGAAGTAATTGCTTCCACCTTCGACGAGCCTGCTGAGCGCCATGTGAAAATTGCCGGTATTGTGCTTGAAAAGGCCAAGAGGCTTGTAGAGAGCGGCCACGATGTCGTCATCATGCTCGACTCCATCACCCGCCTCGCAAGGGCATACAACACAGTGAGCCCCGCGAGCGGTAAGATTCTTTCGGGTGGCGTCGACGCCAACGCGCTTCAGAAGCCGAAACGCTTCTTCGGCGCTGCGCGCAACATCGAACATGGCGGTTCGCTCACCATCATCGCCACAGCCCTCACCGAGACATCGAGCAAGATGGACGAGGTGATTTTCGAAGAATTCAAAGGCACCGGCAACATGGAGCTGCAGCTCGACCGCAAGCTGAGCAACAAGCGAATCTTCCCCGCTGTCGACATCATTTCCTCGTCGACACGTCGCGACGACCTCCTGCTCAGCGATGAGGTGCTCAACAGAATGTGGGTGCTCCGCAATTATCTCGGCGACATGACATCGCTCGAGGCTATGGAATTCATGAAGAAGCGCATGGAGATGACCCGCACCAACGAGGAGCTGCTCGTCACCATGGATAAATAACGGTAAGCGGGCCTGCCGGGGCGGATGCCGTGGCAGGCCTGGCAAAATCTGGGAAAGATGCAGAAGATACAGAAAACCAATGCAGCCCGTCTGCTCGACAAGATGGGAGTGAGATATGAGCTCGTCCCCTACGAGTTCGACCCCGAGGACCTTGCCGCCGAACACGTGGCCGAATCGCTCGGCGAGCCGAGCGAGCGCGTCTTCAAGACGCTCGTGCTGCGTGGCGACAAGACCGGCCTTTTCGTCTGCGTCGTCGCCGGCAACCGGGAGGTTGACCTGAAACTTGCCGCCAAGGTCTCCGGCAACAAGAAGGCCGAGATGCTTCCGCTCAAGGAACTGCTCCCCAACACGGGCTACATCCGCGGCGGTTGCACATCGATCGGCATGAAGAAGCATTATCCCACATTCTTCAGCAAGGAGATGGCTGATTTCGACGAAGTATATGTGAGCGCGGGGCAGCGAGGCCTTCAGCTGAAGCTTTCCCCTCTCGATTTGGCAAAAGCCGCCGAAGCGACTTTTGCCGAAATAGCCATTACCGACACGATATGAATACATTCGGAAAAAAACTTCGGCTCACAACCTTTGGCGAGAGTCATGGCAAGGCTATGGGCGGAATTCTCGACGGAGTTCCTGCCGGCATACAGCTGAGCATGGAGATTATAGAGCGCGAGACGGCGCGTCGCCGCCCCGGACAGTCGGCGCTTGTCACTGCCCGTAATGAAAAAGACATACCCGAATTTCTATCGGGACTTACCGACGGGATGGTCACGCTCGGCACCCCGATAGCTTTCATGGTGAGAAACACCGACCAGCACAGCTCCGACTATGCCGACATGGAGCGCCTCTACCGCCCTAACCATGCCGACTACACTTACGACATGCGTTATGGCATCCGCGACCCGCGGGGTGGAGGCAGATCCTCTGCCCGCGAGACTCTCAACTGGGTCATCGGCGGCGCGGTGGCGCGTCAGCTTCCCTGCATGGCTGGAATCTCGATCGCCGCACGCATAGTGTCGGTCGGCGGGGTGGCTGACAGCATGGAGGAGATGATGAAGGTTGTGGCGCAGGCCAAGAAAGATGGCGATTCGGTAGGAGGTGTCGTGGAGTGCGTGGTGTCGGGTCTCCCGGCCGGTCTGGGAAATCCTGTGTTTGGAAAACTCCATGCCCGGCTGGCCGAAGCGATGATGAGTATCAATGCCGCAAAGGGTTTCGAATATGGCGACGGTTTCGCCGCCGCGTCGCAGCACGGCACGGAGCAGGCCGATATCTTCACCTCGCAGGATGGAAAGATAACTACTTTGAGCAACCACAGCGGAGGCATACAGGGAGGCATCAGCAACGGGCAGGACATAGTGATGCGCATCGCATTCAAACCAACCCCTACGCTCTTGCGCGACCTTCCGACAGTAGACAAGGCTGGCCATCCGGCCACTCTCAGGGCCAAAGGTCGCCACGACCCTTGCGTGGCGCTACGGGCGGTGCCGGTGGTCGAGGCCATGGCCGCGCTGACGCTTGCCGACATGCTGCTTGAGCGATGAATCCTTTCTATAAAGACTACAGCGAATACATGCAGGGGATATTCCCCGGCATGAAAGTGCAGAAACTTTCGATCGACGCCGGTTTCACATGTCCCAACCGCGACGGAAGCATCGGAAGGGGTGGGTGCATCTATTGCAACAACGCCTCTTTCACTCCTTCCTATTGCAAACCCGCCGAGACCGTCGAGCAACAGCTCGAGAAAGGAAAGGCCTTCTTCAGGAAGAAATATCCGGAGATGAAATATCTCGCCTATTTCCAGAGCTACACCAATACGTTCGGGCGAAGTGGAGAAGACCTTGCGGAGCTCTATCGCAGGGCGGCAGATGTGGAAGACGTCGTGGGGATAGTGATAGGTACCCGTCCCGACTGTCTGGCCGACGACCTGCTCGACGAGCTTGCTGTGCTCAACAGGCGCATGCCGGTGATAGTGGAGATAGGGGCGGAGACTTCTTTCGACTCTACATTGCGCCTCATCAACCGCAACCATACGTGGGCTCAGGTGGAAGACGCCGTGCGTCGGCTCCACAGCCGCGGCATAAGGGCTGGCCTGCATCTGATAGCGGGGCTGCCCGGCGAGACCGACAGCGATGTGCTCCTCACGGTCGGGAAAGCCTGTGCGCTCCCCGTTGATTCCCTGAAGCTGCACCAGCTGCAGGTGATAAAAGGCACTGAACTTCACCGCAGGATGGAAGCCGGCGAGCTTGAGGTGAAGCCCTACGATATGGAATCCTACCTCAGGCTGTGTGTGGCGATAGTTGGCAAGGTCCCCCGCCACATCTGCATCGAGCGCTTCCTCTCCTCATCGCCCCCAGTCATGGTGGTGGCTCCCCAATGGGGATTGAAAAACTACACGTTTGTGAATTTACTACTTGGCAGATTGCGCGCGGATGGATAGTTTTTTGTAAATTTGCATTATGAATTGGTATAAGCACATAAGAATAATTCTGTCGGTGGCATTCCCCATGTTGGCCGTCGCGGGCGCGTATGCCCAGGGCGACCGCGACTGGAATCCGAAGGCAATGCCTGGCGAAGGCACTCCGCAGGAGACGGTGAAAGAGCCGTCGGCATGGACGCTGACCTATCCGCTCGGGTTTCGCATTGAGGCGGACGTCGACACTGCCCAATACAACTATCAGCGCCGCAGCATCCCCTCGATGGCCAGCGATGCCTGGGCTTCGACCGGCAACCTCGGTGCCCCGGGCACAAACCTCCTGTGGTTTCAGCGCCCTGAGAGAAGCGACTTCCTCTTCTACAATTCGCTCGAATTCTGGTTGCCGAGTTTCGCCAAGCAGAAATTCTACAATACGTATATCCCCACCACGATATTGCAGTATAACTACACCGGTAATTCGGAAAACCATCAGGACCGCCTTCAGGGCGAGTTCTCCGGAAATGTCAACCGTCGCATCGGGATAGGAGCTTTTGTGGATTACCTCCATTCAAAAGGTGTGTATAATTATCAGGCAGCCAAGAATTTCAACTGGGGATTCTCGGGCTATTACCTCGGCGACCGCTACGAGATGCAGGCCTTCTATCAGCAGTATGCACATCAGAATCTGGAAAACGGCGGCATCACCGACGACCGATACATCACCGATCCGGCAGCAGTGCAAGGTGGCGTGACATCGGTGCAATACAAGAGTATACCGACCAACCTCACCACTGCCAAAAACCGTCTGCACGGCAGCGAATTTTATATGAACCATGCCTACAAGATAGGCTACTGGAGCGACGAGCAGGTGAACGACACGCTGACGCGCGACATCTACGTGCCGGTGATGAAGTTCCTTTATTCGTTCGACTACAAGCATTACCGCCACGCCTTCTATGAGCGCTCCATCAACCGAGACTTCTGGCAGAACGTATATTTCGACCCTAAGGAGACTTACGACAACTCCACGCTCAATAGCTTCAGCAACACCCTCGGAGTTTATCTCATCGAAGGCTTCCGGAGCTGGATGAAGTTTGGTCTGTCGGCCTACGCTACCTATCAGATCAACAACTACAAGATGCCGACGGCATACTACGCCAAGAATGACGACGACACGGCCGACGATGGCATCGATCTGCCCGACGTTCCCACGGAGGGCGACACCGGCAACGAATCGACGGCCCTCAGTCCACTCCCAGCAATCGTGCCCGAATCGAAGAAAAACCAGAATTTCCTCTTCATCGGAGGACGCATCGAGAAGTCGCAGGGTGCCATTTTGCGTTATAACGCCGATGTGCGCTTCGGCCTGAGCGGCGACGCGGCCGGCGACCTCGACCTCAACGGACAGATACTGACCAATATCCCCCTCTTCGGCGACACAGTGGCCGTGGAGGCTCACGGCGGTTTCCACAATAATACCCCCGACTGGCTCACAAAGCATTACGTATCCAACAATTTCATCTGGAGCAACGACTTCGGCAAGATACGCTCCGTGAAGTTCGGCGGATCGATCGAGATTCCCTGGACGCGCACGAAAGCGACGATCGACGTAGAGAACCTTCAGAACCATGTCTACTTCGGCAGCGACTTCCTCCCGCATCAGCATGGTGGCAACGTACAGCTCATGGCCGTGGGCCTCGAGCAGAACTTTAAGGTGGGAATCCTCAACTGGAACAACCGGGTGACATGGCAGATGACATCCGACGAGTCTGTGGTACCCCTCCCGCAGCTTACCGTCTACAGCAATCTCTTCATCAACGCGCTCCTTTTCAAGGTGCTTCACCTGCAGGTGGGTGTCGACTGCGATTTCTACACCAAATACAAGGGCCTGACCTATCAGCCGGCCACGATGACATTCTGCAACCAGAGCGAGACAGCCCTCGGTGGTTATCCCTTCTGCAACGCATACATAAACCTGCGTCTCTACAGATGCCGCTTCTACGTGATGATGAGCAATGTCAACCATGGCTTGTTCGGAAGCCGCTACAATGAGTTCTCGCTTCCTCACTATCCCATCAATCCGCGCCGCTTCCAGATAGGCATAGCTGTGGATTTCGCCAACTGATAAATAAACCGACAAATCAGAGCAATCATGAGTTTGAAGACACAACATAGTTTGCGCAAAGGGCAGATAGTGGTATATCTGCTGCTGCTTGTGCTGATGGTGGCAGCGATGATAGGGTTGCGCACCATGACCAAGAAAGCATCCGGGGCAGGTGTCGTCGCGGCTGCGTCGGCCGACACTATCCGAGCCGCTGTAGTCTATGGTCCCGGCAGCTACCGCGTGCTGACATCCTCGGTCGGTACCGACTCGATAGTGGGCATCAACTATCACCTGCTTAAGGAACTCGGCGATTCGCTCGGTGTCGCGCTTGTGATGGATCCGGTGATAGATCGCGATGAAGCGCTTGCCAAAGTGGCGGCGGGACGTTACGACATACTCGCCTCATTACCGGCAGACAATTATCTGCGCGAGAATTTCCTGACCTCGACCGAGGTGACGCTCGACCGCCTGGTGCTTCTGCAAAAGAAAGGGGCCGACGGAGCGCTCGCCGCCCGCAGTGCCTTGTCGCTTGCCGGCGACACCGTGCATGTCGAGAAAGGAAGCGCGGCAGTAAGGCGTCTGGCCAACCTGCAAAAAGAGATTGGCGACTCCATCCATATAGTGCAGGAAGAAGGGTTGAGTGAGGAATACCTCGCCATGAAAGTCGCCACCGGAGCATGGCGCTACGCAGTGGTCAACGAAAG
>JAUNFY010000089.1 GCA_030524805.1 Bacteroidales bacterium
ACTTGCCTTGACAACTAAAGAAACATGCCTGAGCATGCGGGCATGCTCAGGCATGTTTCTTTATCTATATCTATAAGGGAATCTCTGATTAGAAGAGCGACCAGGAAACCGTGAGGCCGGCCATCACGATGGCCACCATCGACATCAGTTTGATAAGGATGTTGAGGCTGGGACCGGATGTGTCCTTGAAGGGGTCGCCTACGGTGTCGCCCACCACGGTGGCCTTGTGCACGTCGGAGCCTTTTCCGCCGAAGTTGCCCTCTTCTATATATTTCTTCGCATTATCCCATGCGCCGCCGGAATTGGCCATGAACACAGCCAAAACGAATCCGGCCGACAGGCCGCCGATGAGCAGACCTATCACGCCCGGCACGCCAAATATCAGACCGACCACGATGGGAACGGCGATGGCGAGCAACGACGGGAACACCATCTCACGCTGTGCGCCCTTGGTGGAAATCTGCACGCAACGTGCATAATCCGGCTCTGCATCCCCGGTGAGAATTCCCTTTATTTCCCTGAACTGACGACGCACTTCCTCAACCATGTGCGAGGCGGCACGGCCTACGGCATTCATGGTGAGTCCGCAGAAGAGGAACGCCATCATGGCGCCGATAAACATTCCGGAGAGCACGATAGGATTCATCAGTGTCACGTCGTAGGCCACCATGAAGTCGCGGAAAGTGGCTTCGTTGATCGCTATCTGGCGGGGCACCTCGGTCATGCTCACCGGATCAATGGTTGTGCCGACCTGAATGAATTCCTGGCCGATATGATGCAGACCCATGCGGATCTCCTCCACGTATGAGGCGAGAAGCGCCAGACCTGTGAGAGCGGCCGAACCGATGGCGAAACCTTTACCTGTAGCGGCTGTGGTGTTGCCGAGCGAATCGAGGGCATCGGTGCGTTTGCGCACGTCCTCTCCCAGTCCGCTCATCTCGGCATTTCCGCCTGCGTTGTCGGCAATCGGGCCGTAGGCATCGGTTGCGAGTGTGATTCCGAGGGTCGAAAGCATGCCGACGGCTGCGATGCCGATGCCATAAAGACCCCACGAAATGTTGGCGAAATCAAATCCGGAGGCAAGCCAATAGCTCATGATGATGCCGAACACAACAGCGATCACCGGAATGGCAGTGGATATCATGCCAAGACCTACGCCGGAGATAATCACCGTGGCCGGACCAGTCTGGCCGCTTTCGGCGAGCCGTTTTGTCGGTTTATATGATTGCGAGGTATAATATTCAGTAGCCTGACCGATCACTATGCCTACAAGCAGACCGACCACAACGGAGCAGGAGATATTGACCCAGTTGGGAATCTCGAGCACCCACATTATAAGGAAGGTTGCGGCCACAATCAGTGCCGAGCTGAGGTTTGTTCCGGTAGCCAGCGCACCGAGCAGATTCTTCATTGTAGCGTTTTCCTTGGTCTTCACGCAGAAGATGCCGATGATGGAAAGCAATATGCCCACGGCTGCGATGAGCATGGGAGCAAGCACAGCCTTGGCCTGCAGTGCAACACTTCCGGCTGCCTCGGCACCGAATCCTACCGCGCCGGCAGCGGCGCCGAGAGCGGCAGTAGCGAGGATGGAGCCGCAATACGACTCATAGAGGTCGGCGCCCATACCGGCCACGTCGCCCACATTGTCGCCCACAGTGTCGGCGATTGTCGCGGGATTGCGCGGGTCGTCTTCAGGAATGCCGGCTTCCACCTTGCCCACAAGGTCGGCACCCACGTCGGCTGCTTTGGTATAGATGCCGCCACCCACGCGGGCGAACAGCGCCTGAGTGCTCGCGCCCATTCCGAATGTAAGCATGGTTGTGGTGATCATTGTCAGTTTCTGGGTGCCGGGAAGATCGACGAGCCAGTTGAGAATGATATACCAGAAGGAGATGTCGAGAAGTCCGAGGCCCACTACCACCAGACCCATCACGGCGCCGGAGCGGAAGGCTACCTTGAGGCCGGAATTGAGCGATTCGCGGGCTGCATTGGCAGTACGTGCCGATGCGTATGTGGCGGTCTTCATGCCGAGATATCCGGCCATGCCGCTGAAGAAGCCACCGGTCAGGAACGCAACCGGAACCCACTGGTTCTGCACGCCGAAACCGTATGCCATCACTGAAAACAGAGCCACCAGGCAGACAAAGACAATGGTGACCACCTTATACTGCTGGCGGAGATACGACATCGCACCCTGACGCACATGCGACGCTATCTTGCGCATGCGGTCGGTGCCTTCATCACATCCTTTCATCCAGCGGAAAAAATAGAAAGCGAGTGCCAGAGCCACTACCGACGATACGGGCACAAGCCAGAAAAGGGGATTGAACATGATATTGATTTTTTAGTTATTGCTATGAGGATGCAAATTTAACTTAAATTTGCGAGATAACCCAAGATTTTCTGATCTTAATCAAAAAAAGATATGGTTATATCATATTATTTGCTCAAATTGCGTCATATTTTGTGAAAAGGAATGCGTCGCAGGACGGCGGGAGGCCGAATCCGTTTCCATCTGGCCTGTCATCCTTGTTTCTTGATCGGACGGTGCTGCCGACGCCTGTATTCCTTATTGCCTTCACGCAGCATCCTCTCCCCTGCCTCATCTACAAACGAGCCCCGGAATTTCTCCCAGATATACTCAACCGCTTCTTCCGACGGATGCACAAGATCGGAGGCATAAAACCGGTAGTCGCGCAAATCATCGGTCACTATCTCGTAGGCCGGGAAATAAATGGCGTCCCCGACCCTTTCGCAAATCTCCTCGACTGCAAGAAGCAGGGTAGCCTTCGACCGCGCATTTCCTTCGAATCCATCCTTCAGATGCCGCACCGGACTGACTGTGAACATGATTCTGAGGTCGGGATAGAGCTTGCGTAGGCGTGCGCAAAGGTCGGTCCACACATCTGCTATCTCCCCGGCCGAAACCCTGCGGCGGCTGAACAGCGACTGGGGCATCTTATGGCAATTCGCCACCACATACCGCTCCCTTTCCTGCAGATAGTAGCACCACGCGGTGCCGAAAGTCACAATCATCACCTGCGCATCTTCAAGCGCGCGGCGCATCTCCTGTCTGGCTTCGTCGATGGCTGCCAGGCACTCACTGGCCGACAGGCGTGAGAAATGCGAATCGAACAGCCATGAATGGACGTATCCTTCCGACTCGAACAAAGATGCCTCAAGCTCTTCATGAGGATTGTCGGACAATACAAGGAGTTCGACTATCGCGGCTATGGAGAGAGGATTATAGAGAGTACCCGCACCGCTGAATACCGGCCAGAGGCATTCGCGCATCTTGCCGGCCATATTTGAGGCGAAGCATGAGCCCAGCATTACTGCCGGACGCGACGGATCGAGCGTCAGGTCTGACCTCTGCGGTATGCACTCGGTGCGAAATTTCATTATCCCGTTAAGTTGACTTATTTTATCCTGAACCAATATCCGGCCGTGACGCCGATGCTCAGCTGGTTTGACACCGAAAAATAATCCTGACGGCCCGACGGCATCACATTTCCTATGCCATAGTAGACGCGGGCTTCGACCGAGAGCGAATTGCGCCGGTTGACGCTGAACTCTCCGCCAAGACCGGCCACGATGCCGAAATCGAGGGTCTGGCTCACTTTCATGGTGAGTTGCTCCGTACGCCGGTTGCGGTTTGTAAAGTCGGGCATCGACGCGGCGTTCTGATAGTCGAAATTGCTCGAGATCTTATCGCCGAGATAGTAAGACACTTCCGGGCCGGCATTGAAGAAGAACTTGCCGCGGCGTCCGAAATAAATGTGCGACATCACGGGAATCTCTATATAATTCAATGTGCGCTGATAGGTATAGGTAAGGTCCTCGAATTTCTCGGCCCAGCCACGCTGCACGAAATTGACTTCGGCTATGATTCCGAAATGGTTTTCTTCGGTGTATCTGAATGTCAGGCCGTAGGTCTGCCCCATTCCGAACTTCTGGATGATGGATGGCTTGAACATCACTTCCGACAATGTGATGCCACCTCTCACACCTATATCGACCCTTGAGTCGAAATGGGTCTGGGCCCGAAGCCCAAGCAAGCCACCGATGGCGGCCAACAGGCAAAGCAGGAATCTTTTCATAATGCAATCGCTCGGTTACGGCAGGCATACGCCGCTGATGAAACAAGTGTGAACAACGTCATTTTCTGATAAGTATCTTCTCCACGTCTCCGTAGGGCGGATAGTGGATCATATACGACGACGGATTGAAGAAACCGCCCCAGTTGCCCACACGCTCAAGATTGAGAGGAGACTGAAGCTCCCGCCCTCCGGCCACGGATACATTGAAGTCGCCGCTGTTTGACGCGAGGCTGTTGACAAGGAAGTTCATTATGTCGTAGCCGGCCACGGCGTAGGTGGGGAACGCGCGTATCGGACCATGCCCGAACGAGGCCGAATAGTCGGATATGAATTTTCGCTCATCAGCGCCCGTATGGTTGAAGAAGAACCGCGAGGGGAAATACACTTCCGCTTTTCCGAACAGTTCTTTCATGTCGTCGGCAAGCGTGATCCAGCTGAGGCGGCCTATCACCTTCACCGAGGCAAGGGGATTAGCCTCCTTCATCGCCACCACGGCGTTAAGAAGCGCCGACACGTCGTCGCGGGTAGATGGATATCCATATATCACATATTTGCTCCAGTCGGCAAGTTTTTTCTCATGCAGTGCTGCCGCAGATGAATATTCGGAAGCTGCGCCAAATCTGCTTGCTATGGCATCGGCGTAGGCATCATCGGCATCCTTGTTGCCCACGAAGATCATCTTGCTGTCGGGGAACGACGATTCCACCCATTCGGCCACGGCATCGCTAAGATAGCCGGAGGGAGTCAGCAGATTTATCACTGCCGGATTGTCGAGATAAAGCTCGCTCCTGACATCGAAAGCGTTCACTATCTCCACTCCGTTCTCATCGCCATAGCGGGCGAGCCACAGGGGGAAATTCTTCTCATGGGTGGCAATCACCACGTCGGCTCCGAATCGGTCGAGGCTGTCGGCAAGAGCCTTGACAGCGCGCACCGAGTCGACGTCGGCCTTGCGGTCGGGCAACACCTTGAAGCGGATCTGATGGTCGGCATTCTTCAGGCGATCGAGCGCGAGCAGGGCGCCGCGGGTGAATTCATTGTCGCGCTTCGACTGCGGATCTTCAATGATCAAGGCTACACTCACCCTGCCACCGGCCACCGAGTCGGCATTGCCGATCTTGTGCACCTCATTGTAGATGTCGTCGATGCCGCCGGCCATGTTTTCCCTTTCATCCACATATTCCACTTCCTTCTCCACCTTCGAGGTCACGATCACCGGCACATCAATAACGGCGTTTTTCTTAAGTTCCACCCCGCTGTTGAAGTCACGAAGCTGCTTGATGTCGGTGCCGGTCTTTTCGGCAACGCTTTCCCACGTGTCATTCTTGCCGGCCTTATATGTGTCGATATGGTCTACACGGGTTTCCTCCACCGTCTGCACCATAGTGGAATCCTGACGCGAGTTGACGCTGATCCTCAGCAGGTCGCCGGCCTCGAAATTACCGTTCGACACTCCTTTGTTGTCGCGCAGCAACTGCCCGACGCTCGTATTGTAGGCCTCGGCCACGCTTCCGAGCGTGTCGCCGGGACGTATGGCATAGAAGAAAAAGGAATCGCCTTCGTTGATTTTGTCGGCAGCCTGGGGAATGGTCACTATCGCCCCCCGCTTGAGGCCATTTTTCGTATCGGGATTATACAGATATATTTTCTCCACCGGCACGTCATACATCTTCGCGATGGAATACACCGAGTCGCCCTTCTTCACCACATGCTGGATCACGGGATAGGATTCCGCCGAGAAATCAGCGGGGGCCGAAGAGTCGTCGGTTTTCTCCGGATCTACCGGATAATACACCTTGCTCCCTTTCTTCATCTTGGTGGCGAGCGATGGATTAAGCGCCATCAGGCGGTCGATGTTCCAGCCGTAATGGTTGGCGATGCCATACATGGAGTCGCCCTTGCCGGTCTCATAAACGTAGTATTGCTCACCGGCCACCGTCACCTTAGGGAGGTTGACCTGCGAGAGGGCCGGCAGACTTGCGACCCAGAAAAATATCATCAATAATAAGCCTGTAGCTGTTTTTTTCATCGCTTTAGCAATAATTTCCGCCTGCTTGCTGCAGGCACGTTGTGTCACCTGTTAAATCTTCTGATATCTGACGCGCGGCCCGTATCTCCGGCCGCACTTTGATTCAGCCTACAAAATTACTAAAAAAAATCAAGCATACCACATAAATATCGCCGGAAAACTAAAAATGTATTAAATAAGACAACAAAACGCTGTTTTAAGACAAATAATCCGCCCAATGATTAGGTTTTTAGGAATAATTTTTTTAACTTTGCACTATCATGACGTCCCGTAGCAGGGAAGTCGATGTTAAGATGATATATAACCTAAATAGAATTATTAACTATATATACTACCAATGGCAAAGAAAGTATATACGTTCGGCAATGGAAAAGCCGAAGGTAACGCCGAGATGAGAAACCTCCTTGGCGGCAAGGGTGCAAACCTTGCAGAGATGAACTTGCTGGGAATGCCGGTGCCTCCCGGATTCACTATCACCACTGAAGTCTGCACAGAATACACACAGTATGGCAAAGACAAAGTGGTGGCCGACATCCAGAAAGAAGTTGAAGCAGCCATCAAGCACATCGAGGATCTCACAGGCAATAAATTCAACGATCCTGAAAATCCCCTTCTCGTTTCCGTTCGTTCCGGTGCCCGCGCTTCAATGCCCGGCATGATGGACACTGTCCTCAACCTCGGCATGAACGACGCTACAGTGGAGACTATGGCGGAAAAGAGCGGCAACCCCCGCTTCGCATGGGACAGCTACCGCCGTTTCGTCCAGATGTATGGCGACGTGGTGCTCGGCATGAAGCCGAAGAGCAAGACCGATATCGATCCCTTCGAGGCCATCATGGACGAAGTGAAGGAAAAGAAAGGCGTGAAGCTCGACACCGATCTCGACGTTGAAGACCTCAAGAACCTCGTGGCTCTTTTCAAAGCAGCTGTGAAGGACTACACAGGCAAAGACTTCCCCGAATCGGCTTGGGAACAGCTTTGGGGCGGCATCTGCGCCGTGTTTGACAGCTGGATGAACGAACGCGCCATCCTCTACCGCCGCATGAACCAGATTCCCGAAGAATGGGGAACTGCTGTCAATGTTCAGGCCATGGTATACGGCAACATGGGCAACAACTCCGCTACAGGAGTTGCTTTCAGCCGCGATGCCGCTACAGGCGAGAACATCTTCAACGGCGAGTACCTCATCAACGCTCAGGGCGAAGACGTGGTGGCCGGTGTGCGCACTCCGCAGCAGATCACAGTGGAAGGTTCACGCCGTTGGGCTAAGCTCCAGGGCATCAGCGAGGAAGAACGCGCTGCAAAGTATCCCGCACTCGAGGAGACCATGCCCGACTGCGCTGCTGAGCTCATCGCGATCGCAAACCGCCTCGAAGACTACTACCGCGACATGCAGGATATGGAATTCACTATCCAGAACGGCAAGCTCTGGATGCTCCAGACCCGCAACGGCAAGCGCACAGGCGCTGCAATGGTGAAGATCGCCATGGACCTTCTCCGCGACAACCAGATCGACGAAAAGACTGCACTCCTCCGCATGGAGCCCCAGAAACTCGACGAGCTTCTCCACCCCATCTTCGACAAAGACGCTCTCAAGCGTGCCAAAGTAGTGGCCAAGGGTCTTCCCGCATCTCCCGGTGCTGCTTGCGGCCAGGTGGTATTCTCGGCCGACGACGCTGAAGCATGGGCCGACAAGAAGAAGAAAGTCATCCTCGTCCGCATCGAGACTTCTCCCGAAGACCTCCGCGGCATGGCTGTGGCCCAGGGCATCCTGACAATGCGCGGCGGCATGACCAGCCACGCTGCAGTGGTGGCCCGCGGCATGGGCAAGTGCTGCGTTTCCGGCGCAGGCGAAATCCGCGTAGACTACAAGGCCAAGACCGTAGAGATGAGCGGAAAGACATATAAGGAAGGCGACTGGATCTCACTCAACGGCTCCACAGGTGACGTTTACGACGGACAGGTGCCCACTACCGAACCCGAACTCGGCGGTGACTTCGCTGCAATCATGAACCTCGCCGACAAATTCACCAAGTGCCTCGTGCGCACCAACGCCGACACTCCCCGCGACGCCACTCAGGCACGCAAGTTCGGCGCCCAGGGCATCGGCCTCTGCCGCACAGAGCACATGTTCTTCGAAGGCGACCGCATCA